>NZ_JBFRUJ010000007.1:0-209853 GCF_041474575.1 Vibrio sp. 10N.222.51.C5 | reverse complement strand
CACATTTCAGGACGGGACATCAAGATCAAAAAGGGCTGCTCAATGAGCAGCCCTTTTGTTATCTATTCAATCGCCATATCAGTTAGCGATGAAGCGCCACTAGTTCAGCCATCATGTCGATGTGTGAGTCTCTGTCGTTCAGACACATAATGTAGCTAAAGTCCGAACCACCAGCGTCAATGAACGTCTCTTTACACTGGTCTGAAATCTCTTCCAACGTTTCCAAACAGTCAACCGAAAAGGCAGGTGCCATGATGTCGATCTTCTTGATGCCTTTACTCGGCAGTGACTCAAGTGTCTCGTCAGTGTATGGCTTCAACCACTCTTCTCGACCAAATCGCGATTGGTATGTCATGGTGATATCGTCCGCTAACAAACCTAACTCTGCCGCAAGCAGCTTTGTTGTCGCTTCACAATGCTGAGGGTAGATATCGCCTTCATCAGCCAGTCGCTTCGGAATACCGTGGAAAGAACACACTAAATGATCGGCTCTGCCATTTTTATCCCAATGACTGCGGACGCTTTCAGCCAATGCTTTTGCATAGCTTGGGTGCGCGTAGTAGTCGCGAATAAAGCGATAGCTCGGGATAACTGGCATCTGCTTAAAGGCTTTGGTCAAACCATCAGAAACCGCTGCTGTGGTTGTGCCAGAGTACTGCGGATACAGAGGCAGTACGATGATGTCCTCAACGCCCTGCTCCATCAGTTGCTCAACACCAGTCTTTAGGCTTGGGTTGCCATAGGTCATACCCAGTGCAACAGGCATCTCTAGTTTTTTCTGGAGCTTTTCAGCTTGTCTTTGAGAGTACACAAGCAGTGGTGAGCCCTCATCCATCCAGACAGACTGATACAGCTTAGCAACTTTAGGCGAGCGAATCGGTAAAATCACGCCATGTAATATAGGACACCAAAGCCAACGCGTTAGGTTTACAACTCGCTTGTCGTGTAAGAATTCACTCAAAAATCGACGAACGCCAGCGGGGGTCGCCGCATCTGGTGTTCCTAAGTTCACCAGTAAAACGCCCTGCTTTTTATTATTTTCCATAGATACCTGAGACCAATATGTGATTTTCTGGAAAGTAATATACTAATCTGCATAAGTTTAAGATCATTGCGCCTCAATGAAAGTCTGAATAATCATTCTTCATATGAGATACACAACATCCACTCTCAATTGCTAGCCACTGCCGTCGGGTCTGAACCGTTCTGAATCATGTGCAATCAAGTTATATAGATTGGTATCGTACTAAAAATTGAAACAAAAAAAGCGACCCTTAAGGTCGCTTCCAATATATCAAATTCTAAAACTGGCTGTTAGCCAATTATGCTAGTGCTTTCTCAAGTTCTGCACTAACTTCAGCAACTTGCTTAGTACCGTCAAACTTAAGGTACTGAGTGTTACCTGCTTCAGCTTCTTTACCGTAGTAAGAGATTAGCGGAGCTGTTTGATCGTGGTATACACCTAGACGTGCACGAACTGTTTCTTCTTTGTCGTCATCACGTACCACTAGGTCTTCACCCGTTACGTCATCTTTACCTTCTTCTTTAGGCGGATTGTACACAGTGTGGTATGTACGACCAGAAGGAAGGTGAGCACGACGACCAGCCATACGCTCAACAATCACATCGTCAGCTACGTCAAATTCAACAACGTAATCAACAGCGATGCCCATTTCTTTTAGGCCATCAGCTTGTGGGATTGTGCGTGGGAAACCGTCTAGTAGGAAACCTTTCTCACAGTCATCTTGAGCGATACGCTCTTTGATAAGACCAAGGATAATTTCATCAGAAACTAGCTGACCAGCGTCGATTACTGATTTTGCTTGCTTACCAAGCTCAGTACCCGCTTTGATAGCAGCACGTAGCATGTCACCAGTTGAAATTTGAGGGATACCAAATTTGTTCATGATGAAGTTAGCTTGAGTACCTTTACCCGCGCCAGGAGCACCTAGAAGAATGATGCGCATGTTTAATCCTCTTATAAAATTATGATTTATACCGAAGCTCACTATCCCTCCATTCTTGCTCATTTTTAGGATGAACAGAAAGCGTTAAGTAACCATTGAGGCTAAGCAAAACTGTGAACAGAAGCAAAACGGTAAGTTTCGGTATAACGTTTAAAAATCATACAACTGGAGATAGTTGCTTCTTAGCCCCAGCTGATTAGGTCGAGCATTCTATCACATTAATATTCAATTTGGCTGAATTTACGACTAAAGAATGCATCGACAACATTTGTTGTGACGATAACGGTGACGTCGACCACGTTAGGTCAATTTTCAACGACGTTCATAAAAAAAGCCCGCATTTGCGAGCTTTTTATTGTAATTGTTGGCTTAACCTAAAGTCGAAAGACTAACGCTTTGTTAGTAGCTCGTTGATTGCACCCAAGAATTGTGACGGATCTTCCATTGAGCCCTTTTCAGCCAGCATCGCTTGACCAAGTAGCAACTCAACCCAACGACCAAACGCTTGCTCGTCTGCTTCGTCAGCCATCTGTTTAACCAGTGCGTGCTCAGGGTTAATCTCGAAGATGTACTTCACTTCCGGTGCCGCTTGACCCGCAGCTTCAAGAAGCTTCGCCATTTGCGTGCCCATTTCGAAGTCGTCAGTCACAACAACCGCAGGTGTTGTTGCTAGCTTGAAGGTCGTACGAACTTCTTTAACACGACCACCTAGGTAAGATTGAGTGCGCTCTACAACAGATTTGAACTCTTCTTCTGTCTCTTTTTGCTTCTCTTTCTCTTCTTCACCTTCAAACTTGCTTAGGTCTAAGCCTGCTTTAGTGATCGATTGGAACTGTTTACCGTCGAAGTCAGTCAGGTAGTTCATTACGTACTCATCAATACGATCGTACATTAGAACCACTTCAATACCTTTAGCTTTGAACTGCTCCAAGTGTGGGCTGTTCTTAGCGGCAGCGTAGCTATCTGCTGTCAGGTAGTAAATCTTATCTTGGCCTTCTTTCATGCGCTCAACGTAAGATTCTAGGCTGATGGTTTGTTCAGCAGAATCCACTTCCGTTGACGAGAAACGAAGTAGACCAGCGATCTTCTCTTTGTTCGCCATATCTTCAGCCGGGCCTTCTTTCAATACTAGGCCGAACTCTTTCCAAAACTCTAGGTACTTATCATTGTCATTCTTCGCCATGCGCTCAAGCATAGTCAGTACACGCTTGGTACATGCGCCACGAAGAGACTGAGTTACCTTGTTGTCTTGCAGGATTTCACGAGACACGTTCAATGGCAGATCGTTTGAGTCAATCAAGCCACGAACGAAACGCATGTAAGATGGCATGAACTGCTCTGCGTCATCCATGATGAATACACGCTGCACGTAAAGTTTCAAGCCACTCTTGTGGTCACGGTTCATCATGTCCCAAGGTGCTTTCGCTGGGATGTAAAGCAGGCTTGTGTAATCGTTCTTACCTTCAACCTTGTTGTGGCTCCAGGTTAGTGGATCAGCAAAGTCGTGAGATACGTGCTTGTAAAACTCTTGGTACTCTTCTTTCTCGATATCAGATTTGTTGCGAGTCCAAAGCGCTTGCGCCTTGTTGATCTGTTCCCAATGTTTCTCTTCGGTGTCTTTACCTTCGTCATCTTTCACTGCTGTGAAGATAGAAACAGGAATACCGATGTGGTCAGAATATTTACCAATCACTTCACGCAGACGCCACTCATTTAAGAACTCTTTACCGTCTTCACGCATGTGCAGAACGATGTCAGTACCACGAGACTCTTTAGTGATGTCTTCGATTGTGTAATCGCCTTCACCTGCAGAGTGCCACTGAACAGCTTCATTGTTCGGCAGGCCAGCTGCACGTGTGCGAACCGTTACCGCGTCTGCGACGATGAATGCAGAATAGAAACCCACACCAAATTGACCAATCAGTTGAGAGTCTTTGCTTTGGTCTTCAGACAGCTTTGAGAAAAAGTCTGCAGTGCCTGACTTAGCAATCGTACCTAAATGCTCAATAACGTTGTCGCGGCTCATACCGATACCGTTATCAGAAATGGTTAACGTGTTTGCTTCCGCGTTGAAAGAAAGTTTTACACCTAGATCTGCATCACCTTGGTAAAGGTCACCGTTCGATAGAGCTTGAAAACGAAGCTTATCAGCCGCGTCAGATGCGTTAGAGATCAGCTCACGTAGAAAGATTTCTTTATTTGAATACAGTGAGTGAATCATTAGATGAAGTAGTTGTTTTACTTCAGATTGAAAGCCACGAGTCTCTTTATTTTGCGTTGCCGTTTCGCTCATTTTTACTCCAAAACATCTATACTTTATGTTGAATAATCATAGGGGCGTAACACTTGATGCCACTCTTCTGTTCATTAACATGAGGATGACAAATGTAAATTCAAGGTCAAAAATCATAAAAACACTGTTTTTTTTATCTGTTTTTATTATCCTTGAGCCTGATAAATATAAAAGAACATAAAATAAGCCATGATTTGGTGAAGAATTAACGGAACTTCACCTGAGATTTGTCTATTTCGCCCCCCAAAACAATCCAAAATAGAAGAATTCAATGAGTAATATCGGCACAAAGTTTATTCTCGCACAACGGTTCGTATTCGACCCAAACAGCAATTCACTTGTCGATCAAATGAGCGACGGTGAAGTCGTACGTCTTGGTAGCAATGAAAGCCGCATTCTCTTGATGCTGTCAGAAAGGCCTAATGAAGTTATCACTCGTAATGAATTGCATGAGTATGTTTGGCGAGACCAAGGCTTTGAGGTGGATGACTCAAGCTTAACGCAAGCCGTATCGACTCTGAGAAAGATGCTCAAAGACTCGACTAAATCTCCTGAATTCGTAAAGACAGTACCGAAGCGCGGTTACCAATTTATTGCGACCGTTGAGCGCTCTGCGCCACTGTCATCAAATGATCAGCCAGTAGCCGCTGAAATTGCAGAAAATGACGTTGAACCTATCCTAACGTTTGCAACGCCTGCAGCGACTGAACAAGCAATCACTGACACATTTGAACCTGAGCCAATTACAAAAGTTCAACAAACTAAAGTGGCAGTAGAACCAGCAACCGCTCCTGTTGTAGCTCCGGCTAAAAGCACCAATAAATGGTTAACATTTTGGTTACTGCTTGCCGCTTTCATCATGCCGATTCTCGTTTTAACGTTTACTACCCCGGTGGAGTCCGAGTTCACGGTTTTGACTGAAGTGGATGGTGTAAAGGTTCAATCACCGGTTAACCACCCAGACCTCAGCAGTTGGCTGCCAGCAATAGAAAAGTGTGTATTAAGTTACAACACGAGTCACACTGGTGTGTTAAAGCCGGCTGAAGTGATCGCTACAGGAGGACAAACCAATAACCTTGCCCTCAACTACATTCACCCGCAAGATTACTCGAGCGAAAATGTAACCCTAAGAATTTACGCAAACCAGTCGGATGTAAACGACATTTGTAACGGTGGTAAGTAACATGAAATTAAAAGTATCGATTATCTTACTGGTTCTATCGGCATTTTTGAGCGGTTGGTTATATTGGAGCAGCGATGCAAAAGTAGAGCGCTTACTCACTCAGCATGAATGGCAGTCGAGAATGGTGACGCTGATTAGCGATAACAAGCAAGCTGACTCAATAGGCCCACTTCGTAGAGTTGAACTATCATCGAATGCGAAATACCTACCAAATGGTACATATTTAAGAATGTCAGTGGTTAGACTTTACGGTAATCAAACTGAGCCTGCGAATGTCATCAACATCTCTGAAACGGGTCAGTGGGATATTAACGATAACTACTTACTGATTTCGCCAACGGAGTTTAAAGATGTGACCTCGGCTCAGCGCCAAGACTTTTCAGAAGAACAGCTAGAGCTGATCACTCAAGTCATTAAGATGGACGCAGAGCAAAGCCGCCGCATAGATATTGTTAACCCGAAGGCACTGCTACTGACTAGCTTAAATCATGGTTCTACCGTATTGTTTTCAAACTAAGATTGGATCGCTATTTACTGTTTATGAATAGCTGAATACCATGAAACGGTAAACCAATAGAAAAAAGGGGCATGAAGCCCCTTTTTTGTTAGCCGTTGGTATCAAATTACGGATGTAGCATTTTAAGGATTAACCATGAAAACGGAACAACCTAATCTGGCGCCAGCGAAAGAGACAGCAACAAAAGCCACAATCGCGATACACTATTGCCGTCAATGCAATTGGATGCTTCGCTCTAGTTGGTTATGCCAAGAGCTACTGCATACCTTCAGCGAAGAAATTGAACAAGTGAGCTTACACCCAGACACGGGAGGCAGGTTCGAAATCTTTTGTAATGGTGTGCAGATTTGGGAAAGAAAAGCAGATGACGGTTTTCCAGAGGCGAAAGTTCTGAAGCAAAGAGTACGAAACATCATTGCTCCAGACAGAGATCTCGGCCACGTGGACTCAAAATAAGCCTTTCACAGCCGATCCAATGATTTAAAGCTGACCACTCACGAGAACATCACCTTCAAGGCTAATGACTTTGAAGGTATTGTTTTCATAGATGCCATAGCTTGCCGCGTGTCCCTCTCGTGGGAATGTCACCGAGCTAGGGTTAAAGATAAAGATGTCATCTTGGTATTCGGCGACAGGAATATGGGTATGACCGTGTGCAATGATATCGCCCGCCTTCAACGCAGGGCGTTTATTGGTGTTGTACAAATGGCCATGCGTTAGGAAGATACGCTGGCCTGATTCTAATAGCACCCACGAGTAATCCATCATCATTGGAAAAGACAACAACATCTGATCCACTTCGCTATCGCAGTTACCACGAACGGCAATGATCTCTTGAGAAAACGCATTCAACTTATCTGCAACCGCCGGCGGGTTGTATCCTTCTGGAATCGGATTTCTTGGTCCATGATTCAGAATGTCACCCAATAGAACTAAATATTGCGCACCAGATGCTTGGTAGAGTTCTAATACCTTTTCTGTTGCTGGCAGCGAACCGTGTAGGTCTGAAGCAAAAAATAATTTCACACGTACTTCTCCATAAAATTTATGAGCCTATTGTACGTATCTAAATGCTACACGTCATCTCTCGCCATACCATTGATCACGATATTATTGTAACTAACCATACCGACTATCTTGTTATCACGAACTACTGGCGCACGACTGATACCAAAGCGTTCAAACAGGCGAGCGCAATACTTTACGTTCATCTCAGCAGACACGCTTAGCGCTGGCTTGGTCATGATCTCATAAACATTGGTTCGCTTTGGAGATCGGTTCTTAGCCAGTACTTTCTTGGCAATGTCATTCATCAATACGATGCCGTATTCGTCATCTTCGTGGCGTTTATCGACAATGATTGCCTTCACTTTGTGCTTTTTAGCCATCTCTATCGCTTCTAACACCGTGGTTAGCCCATCGATAATCACATACGTATTGGCCATGACATCGCCTACTCGGATCTTTTCACTGGTACTCATAGCTCATCCTCCACAACCTTTGTTAACGTCTCGACTTGATGCGCAACCCCGACTGCGTCTTCGATATCGATCTGCACCGCTATACCTTGTCCTGACTCCTGGTCAAACTCACCGACTTCGCCAATAGTTTCAAGAATATGCCTCGCTAAGTGTTCCTCAACCACAAACAGCAACACATCTTTTTGTACCTCTAGCGTTAGGCCAAAGAAGGTGGTTTTTTGGTTTAAGCCTTGCCCTCTGGCGTTGTTAATCACCGTTGCTCCAGTCGCGCCCGCATCACGCGCGGCATCGAGCACAGTGTCGGTCTTGCTCTCTTCTACAAACGCTAAGATAAGTTTAAAGCGCATCTTTGCTCTCCTTAGAGGTGTGTAAACGGTTTAACCATTGTGTTATTTGGGCATAGCCCATCACTGAAATGATGGGAAATAAGCTGGCAAAGGCGATCAACCCAAAGCCATCAATAACAGGGTTTCTTCCTGGTACGGTTGAAGCGAGTCCAAGCCCGAGCGCCGTCACTAAAGGGACTGTCACCGTTGATGTAGTGACGCCACCCGAATCGTAGGCCAATGGAATAATGAGTTTTGGGGCGTAAAAGGTTTGAATGACCACGACGACATAACCAAAAATGATGTAGTAGTGGATCGGGTCACCCGCAACGATACGGTAGCTGCCCAGTGAGATACCGATAGCAACGCCCAATGCCACGGCGATCCTCAGCCCATTGACGCTGATACTGCCACCGGAAACTTGGTTCGCCTTAATCGCTACAGCAATCAAAGAGGGCTCGGCTATCGTGGTGCTGAAACCAATACAAAACGCGAAAAGATAGACCCAGTAATAATCAAACCAAGCCAAAGCAAGACCAGAACTGATCTTAAACTCAGTCAAAAAACTTGGCTCGGTGAGTTGCATTGCCATCGTCTCCCCTAGAGGGAATAACGCGAGTTCCAATCCCATCAAAAAGAGTGATAAGCCAAGAATGACGTAGAAGAAACCGATCAGCACTTTGGCTAGGTTATTGACTGGCTTTCGTAATACCGCCAACTGAAAACCGAAGATGATGATCGCAATCGGGATCACATCCATCACAGTGCCGAGAAAGGTGTCGATAAACTGCTGAACACTGATCATGTCACCACCATCCCGTACACCATGACAAACATCATCGGCAGCAACGAAGCAAACGCGATCAACCCAAAACCATCTATCATCGGATTACGCCCTTTAATTGCCGAGGCTAAACCCACCCCTAACGCAGTTACTAATGGGACGGTGATCGTCGATGTCGTTACTCCACCAGAGTCATACGCAATTCCAATGATGTTTTCCGGAGCAAATGCAGTGAGCACGACCACTCCAATATATCCACCGATGATCATGTACTGGATTGGCCAACCTTTTAAGATTCTCAGCACACCGAGTAAAATAGCGATACCGACTGACAGTGCCACAGTAAAGCGCAGGCCATTGGCATACTGCTCCATTTCATCTAACGTATTGGGGATTACACCTCCCTCAGCTGCCACTTCTGCGGCTTCGGCAGCGACTGCGGTTAACGCTGGCTCGGCTATGGTGGTACCAAAACCCAAACAAAAAGCGAAGATCAATAACCAGAACACACTCCCCTTTCTGGCAAATGCTTGAGCCATCGATTCGCCAATTGGAAACAACCCCATTTCAAGGCCAAAGATAAAGAAAGTGAGTCCAAAAACGACGAGCACTAAGCCAGTCAGAATAGATAAAAGATGAGGAAGTGGCTCTTGTAAGACAGCAAGCTGGAAGAAAGCGATTACCGCCACGATTGGCAGTAGATCCCTCAGGCTACCTAACATGGATCGAAACAAAGCAAGCACCGCCGTCATCGCAATTCCTTGTCGCTGATTATGAATTAATAATAATCATGGCAAATCCTTATCATTGCTTATGTGACAAATATTACGCAGTTGGTAACATATCCGAGTAAAGTGCATAAGTGTGATGACGGTACACATCCTGACTTGATGAATTTAATTTCACTCCTTTGTAAATTGAAAAAGGCGTAATTTGGGCATCACACGATTGAAACCTTATGATCGTTATAGTGATTTTTTCGTATTGATTGGCGACTAAAAACAAGCCATGTCTATAATTATGTTTAATAGGGAGATTGGTATGAAGATATTGTTAACGGGTGGTACTGGATTTATTGGCTCTGAATTGGTCAAGAGTTGGAACACTGACGACGTGACATTGCTGACGCGGAGTCCTGAAAATGCGAAGCAAAACCTAAATCACCTCAACCAGAACAACCTTCATTACATTCAATCCCTTGATGAGCTCAGTGATCTCAATGACTTTGATGTGGTGGTCAACCTCGCGGGTGAGCCGATTGCCGATAAGCGTTGGAGTACAGAACAAAAAGAGAGGATCTGTAACAGCCGCTGGCACATCACTGAAAAGCTGGTCGAATTAATTCATGCCAGTAGCAACCCGCCACACGCTTTTATTAGCGGTTCAGCCGTGGGTTACTATGGCGATCAACAGCAGCACCCGTTTGACGAGTCACTGCAAGTAGAAGATGAAAGCTTTCCTCATAAAGTCTGTGCCCACTGGGAAGAGATAGCCAAGCGAGCACAATCAGAAAGCACACGCGTGATACTACTGCGAACAGGGGTTGTACTTGGCGAGAATGGCGGCGCACTCAAGAAGATGCTATTGCCTTATAAACTCGGCGTCGGTGGTCCAATAGGTTCAGGTGAGCAGTACATGCCATGGATTCACATTCTCGATATGGTGAGAGCCATCAATCACTTGTTGTCACTCCCCCACGCTCAAGGGGAATTCAATATGTGTGCCCCTCACCCTGTGACCAACAAACTGTTCAGCAGCACGTTAGCGAAACAATTAGGCCGACCGCATTTCTTATTCACGCCGAAATGGGCAATGTCGATTCTCATGGGGGAATCATCTTGTTTGCTATTTGACAGCATTCGCTCCAAGCCGAAGAAACTCACTGAGATGGGATTCATCTTTAGTTACTCAAGAATCGAGCCAGCACTAAAAAACTTGTTACAACATCAAGACTAATTCTTTACCCTAGAGCGATAGAGACTCTAATAAAGGATTAAGTGTGAACAAGTCGATTCTGATTACCGGTTGCTCAACAGGTATTGGCTATACATGTGCTCATGCACTTCAAAAGCGTGGTTTTCATGTCATTGCATCTTGTCGTGATCCACAAGATGTTCAACGCCTTCAAGATGAAGGCCTCACCTGTATTCAATTAGATCTTTCCAACCAAGAAAGTATTGAGCATGGCGCCAAGCTTGCTATTGATCTCGCACCTAATGGATTGTATGGATTATTCAATAACGGTGCTTACGGTCAAGCAGGGGCACTAGAAGACTTACCGACCCAAGGGCTCAGAGAACAATTCGAAACCAACTTCTTTGGTTGGCATCATCTCGTCTGTCAGATCCTTCCGCACATGCGCGAGCGTGGCGAAGGTCGAATCGTACAAAACAGTTCCGTATTAGGTTTTGCAGCCATGAAGTATCGTGGTGCTTATAATGCTTCTAAATTCGCGATTGAGGGTTGGACAGATACCTTACGATTAGAACTGCATGGCAGCGGTATACAGATCTCATTACTGCAACCAGGGCCAATTGAGACTCAATTTAGAACCAATGCCTTGAAAGCGTTCAATAAATGGATCAACATTTCTGGCAGCGCCCACCAAGACGCTTACCAACAACAAAAAGATCGACTCGAAAAAGAATCATCGAATAACGCTTTTGTCCTGCCTCCAGAAAGTTGTATTGAGCCGGTATTCCATGCTCTCACCGCCGACAAACCCAAGCTAAGATACCGAGTTACGACCCCGACTAAAGTGTTCGCGGTATTGAAAAGGATTCTACCGAGTCGCTTGCTAGACCCTATTTTGAGAAAAGCTGCATAAATTACTAACTTTGAATGCAGAGTCGCAAACTTTAATGTAACGATGTAATTTTTCCGTAACAATAAGATGTCATGATTATCCTATCCCATCAGTTATTCCCAATTGATGGTTCTACTCTGGAAATCTCATGACTTTAAACCGCCTTAATTGGGTAGGTGTGGGTCTGGCGATTACGTTGTTTATTCTGTTTTGAGTATCTCACGCAACGCCTCACTGACTACCTCGATGATAACGCTATGCCTTCCATGTTGAGATAACAACTCTATCAACATCGAAGCATAGCGTTTTTCTATTTTTGGTTCTTTTTATCCGAGATAACCGAGTTAGATCTTGAAGTTACCGACTAACCCCCCCATATTTGCAACGTATCCACAAAACAAACCTCAAGGAACGTAAATGCAATCTCCGCATATTGTTGAACTTAATGAGCAGAACTTTCGTCAAGTATTAGAAGGTTCGATGCAGACCCCTGTACTCATCCATTTTTGGGCACCAATGAGCCAAGAGAGCGCCCAAGTCATTCCTGAACTGCAAACTTTAACTCAGCAATACAACGGTGCCTTCACCTTAGCCCTGCTCAATTGCGAACAAGAGCAAGCTATTGCTAGCCAGTTTGGTGTTCAAGCACTGCCCACTATTGCACTGTTTGTTAATGGTCAGCCAGTCGATGGGCTCGGTGGCCCTCAAAGCATAGAAGCTATTGTCGATATGCTCAGCAAACACCTTCCTAGCCAAGATGAACTTGCTTTGCGTCAGGCTCTTGAGCAAATGCAAGCTGGCGAGCACACACAGGCACTAGCAGCAATGCAGCAACTTCCAGCAGAGCTGACGAATAAAGGTGAAGTAAAACTGGCGATCGCAGAGTGTTTGTTAGAAACACAACAATTTGACCTTGCTGAAACTCAGCTAGCAACTATCCCTCTTGAGTACCAAGACAACTACTACAAAGGCTTAGTTGCAAAGCTTGAACTTCATAAACAAGCAGCAGACAGCCCTGAAATACAAGCATTAGAAGCCGCTCTTCAGCAAAATCCGAGCGACGCTAAAACAGCATCTGAATTAGCATTGCAATATCACCAAGTGAACCGCAGTGAAGAAGCTATGGATCTATTATGGTCTTTCCTAGCCAAAGATCTTAATGCTCTCGATGGTGACATGAAGAAAGAGTTCATGGACATCTTGAGTGCGCTTGGACAAGGTAACCCAGTTGCCAGTAAGTACCGTCGACAACTGTACTCTCTGCTTTACTAGTTAAACCTAAAAAGCCGTAGATTAAACATCGAAAATTGACAATTCAATCAATTAGTTTATCGCATAATAGAATGTAAAATGGGCCATAAAATCAATGATTTATGGCCCATTTCTCGTTTATAAATTTGCTCAGAATTTAAATATGAGCCAGTATCAATACTGAACTATCAAAAACTCAAACTTGCAAAGGATTTTGTATGCCTATTGATACCTTGATTACTATCGGCGTCTTTACTGCCGTCGCACTGTTATTTATCTTCGCTGGCGTAAAAACCGTTCCACAAGGCAACAACTGGACCGTTGAACGCTTCGGGCGATACACACACACCCTTAAACCGGGTCTTAACTTAATCATTCCATTTATTGATAAAGTTGGACAGCGCATCAGCATGATGGAGCGTGTTCTCGACATCCCAGCACAAGAAGTCATCTCCAAAGATAATGCAAATGTGGTTATCGATGCGGTTTGTTTTGTTCAAGTTATCGACGCGCCTAAGGCAGCTTATGAAGTGAATGACCTTGAACATGCGATCCGTAACTTAACCCTCACCAATATCCGTACTGTGCTTGGCTCGATGGAACTGGATGAGATGCTGAGTCAGCGTGACATGATCAATACCAAGCTACTGAACATCGTTGATGAAGCGACAAACCCTTGGGGCGTAAAAGTCACCCGTATCGAAATTAAAGACGTACAGCCACCAGCAGACCTTACTGCTGCGATGAATGCCCAGATGAAAGCCGAGCGTAATAAACGTGCTGATATCTTAGAAGCAGAAGGTGTACGACAAGCTGAGATCTTGAAAGCAGAAGGCCACAAGCAATCAGAGATCCTGAAAGCAGAAGGTGAGAAGCAAGCGGCAATATTGCAAGCAGAAGCCCGTGAGCGTGCCGCAGAAGCAGAAGCTAAAGCGACAGAAATGGTATCAACGGCAATTGCTCAAGGTGACATGCAAGCGGTCAATTACTTCATTGCACAAGGTTACACCGACGCATTGAAATCTATAGGCCAAGCTGAAAACGGCAAGATCATCATGCTACCACTCGAAGCAACTGGCCTTATGGGTTCTGTAGCGGGTATCGCGGAGATGTTTGCACATAAGAATGACAAAGGTAGTAAGGACTAACTTATGGTCGAATTACTAGAACAAGTAAACCACTGGCATTGGTTAGCGTTTGGTCTAGCATTGTTAGCGCTTGAGGTAATTGGAACCGCTGGTTACTTTTTATGGATAGGCATATCTGCCATGCTGGTCGGTGCCCTATTAGGAGCATTACCAATTGGTTGGCAGATGCAATGGCTGTCCTTTGCTAGCTTCTCTCTTATTACCACTTGGTTGTGGTGGAGAAGACAACTCTCGAATGACAAGCAATCGGATGCAGGGCGAGAGTTAAACCAAAGAGAAAAGCAATTGGTAGGTCAAACCGTTATTTTAAGTGAAGACGTAAAGAAAGGTAGCTGTCGAATTAAGTTCGGTGACTCTTCTTGGTCAGCAAAGGCCAGTCAAGATATTCCATCTGGAACCGAAATTAAGATTGTCGCTTTAGACGGAATCGTTCTAATAATAGAACCTTTATAAACAAGAGCTATATGAAGCCTGCATTTTCAATAAATGCAGGCTTTTTCTATTTTTGAACCTTAATAATATTCGAATTATCATTGCGATAGATTGAATTGAAAAAAAAATAAGTTCTTATTTCGTAAAGCTAAAAAGTTTGATTGAGCTAAAAAGGTATAAGAAAGCCAGATTTCTTACCCAATATATATATGAATAGTTAACCTTACTCTCGCTTATTTATAATTATTAAAAATGTTAAGTCCGTCCAATTTTTGAAATTTTCTTTTCCTTGTCCATACTTTCAATTATCTCAATTAGAGATAAACCTAATGGAGTTTGTATGAGACATTTTTTAATAATTCTAACGGCTATTTTCAGCTTGTCATTTGGAAGCGCTCTAGCGAGCAGTCAGTCTCCTGGTAACGGAAACATGGGGCCTATCGTTAAGTGTTCAGATGGTAACGCAGTCACTCATGTACCACTGTTGATCTGTAAACATTACGGCGGAAAGGTGCTGTGATAGGTGCTGTGATAGGTGATTAAAGTCAGGCTAGTAATGAAATTGCTGCCTGACGATTATTTAGAACTGGAATAACCTAACTGCGGCCAGATAGATTATTCAAGATAGGACATTCCGTTGAAGTATCTCCAGGGCAGTCATGTACCCAAGATTGTAGCTGCACCTTCATCTTGTTTAACTCCGCAAGCTTCAACTCTATTTCATCTAACTTCTGAGTAGCCTTCTTCTTTACTTCGTAGCTTTGTCTGTTGGGATTCATTGCCAACTCAACCAGTGACTTACACTCATCGAGAGTGAAACCAACCATTTTAGCTCTCAAAACGAACTCTAACTGTTCGATATGAATCTCGCCATATTGCCTGTAACCATTTTCTGATCGGTGCGGTGGGCTCATCATGCCTTTACTTTCGTAAAAACGAATGGATTTCGCTGTTGTACCAACACGCTTCGCTACTTCACCAATATTCACAATCTTACCTGTAAGCCTAAAATGAAAAACCGCAGTACTGCTGTTATACAATACTGCGGCTGAAAAACATAGCTAGGGTGTAACGTTAGAAACTTACTCTTGTTCTAACAACCAAATCATAGTTTGAGATTTTTCTTCACTGTCTAGCTTATTGAACCAGTATGAAACCATTTCGATCTCTTTTGAGCCTTCTAGTAATGCTGGGTTAGCGTTCTTACGGTTCTTGAATGCCCAATCTGTTACTGCAGATTGCTCTTCTTTGGTTGCTTCACCATACCAGTAATTCACCATCTCTTGTGCTTGTGATGCTTTTGGTTCTTCAGCAACTACAGCCGCAACAGGCACCGCTACTGGAGCAACAGCGATAGCTGTATGATTATTTGCGCCATTATAGATTGTGTCGATATACGCTTTCGGCACAATGAAAGTTGTACTCATTACTGAGTTTTGTCCATCAAGTGTAAATTCTAAGTTCTTTTCTCTTGCTTGCTGAATGTCAGCGTCACTTAATGGAAACTTAATATATTGAGTCTTAGTACAGTGCTCGCTGCAGCTTTCTCTTGGTACTTGTCTATCTTCTAATTCTATCGTTTTACCAAAAAAACTAACCGTTTCGTACTCTTTGTAACTTTGGAAGTAACTCACGTCCATAGTAATTGAAGATTCTGGGGCAGTATTTGGTGTTACTTCTTTATTGTATGTAAAGTAAAGCGACGACTTGAGAATGTCTGCGCCTACATTTGCTCTATTTTCTGCTACGTAAGATTGACCGGTTACTTTAATGTAACCACCTTTGGGCTGCACATCAGCAACTGAGTCTGCAAAATTACTTTGTGAATCGAGTGAACTACAAGCTCCCAAAAATAATGATAATACAACTACACTAACTTTATTCATTATGACTAATTCCTTATGTTCACTATGGAAAAACGCTGGCAAAAAAATTTACCAGCGTTTTGATTTTATCTAACTGTTTAAGCTGATAATTCTAGCTTAGAAACCGTACTCAAGACCAACGCGAGTTACGATATCTGTATCAGCGTCACCAACAGTACGACCCGCTACACGTAGGTAAGGTACGAAACCGTTGTGAACAGCCATTAACTGAGCAGAGATAGTGTTACTATCGTCAGTTTGTGCAGCCGACAATACAGAGTTAGATGCAGTAGTCCCTGAAAGGTCTGCTTCTAAGTTTGCAGCATAACCAACTTTCACACCAATTGGACCATTCCAGTATTGACCAATGATTGAGTAAGAGTCTTGCGTATATTTACGCGTACCGTTGTCTAGCTCTTCGCCTTTATACGCAGCCGCAATACCGAATCCAGCTGGTAGGCTAGCTTCAAAACCAACAATGTAAGCGAACGTGTCATCATCATAGCCAGCTACAGCTGCTGTACAATCCGGCGTACCTGGAGCATCTGGGTCAAACACACAAGATTCAGCGGTATCTGCTGTTACACGAGTACCAGATTCAACACCAGCCATGAATGTGATTTTTTCGAAGCTGTACTTAGCACTTGCGCCAACAAAGTTTGCATCACGAGTCGCTGCACCGCCGCCGTTGTCGTTATCATCACGACCAACAGAAGCTGCAAAAGAGAAACCGCCAAATTTAGCTGAATCGTAACGAACTTGGTTAGATTGACGATCGTAGTGACCGTTGATGCCGCCCCAATCGAATACAGAACCTAGACCAGGGTTAGAGAATGGCCAGTCGACGATTTCGTATAGTGGAGTAAGAACACGACCCACACGCAGGTTACCCCAAGAGCCAGAAGCACCAACGAACGTATCACGGAAACCAAGCACACCGCCTGAAACACCACCATGAGACCAGTCAGTGCTATCAACGTAACCAGATTCAATCTGCATTGTGATTAATACGTCATCAAACATCTCTTTATGAGCACGGAAGCCGATACGAGATTCATTCTCTACAGCGTAACCTGAGCTAGAGTCATTGTTATCAGTCGTGTTGTAGTTAACTAGAGAGATAGCTGCAACACCGTATACGTCAACGTTGAAATCAGAGTTGATACCAACTTCTTTCGCCATTACGCCTGTCGATAAAAGTGCAACGGATGCACCTAGTAGAGTACGTTTGAAAATTTTGTTTTCCATGGAATAAAACTCCTAAAAATGGATATAGCTGTTTGAATATTCCCCGCCTAAAGTTGGCCGCCGTAGAGAGAAATACCTTTTCTTGTTTGAGAACCCTAAACTCTGAATTCTCTATTTCCTTTCTGGTTATACACATCATGTGCATCCATGGCATTAAGACTAACTTCGCCCTCAAAAAGATCAATGAGAACTTAATTTTCATCTAAAAAAATATGAGTTGGTGCAAATTTAATAGGTACTTAGTGATCCAGATCGATAAATAGAAAAATCCTCACCAAAACAAAATCAATACCAATAAATTCAACAACTTGAGGTAATTATCACTTTGTAAAAATAGATATGACTCGCAATTATGATACAACTAGAATGGTATTTCATTAATGTTGAGCGGCATCACTGTCCCTTTTTGAGAGTTCGTATAAGTACAAAATTCTCAACAATTAAAAAGGCATCTAATTTGCAGCAGACACAAAAAAAGCACTCCCTTTAAAGGAGTGCTTTTGAGCTTTTTTTACCTTGGTTTACTTACGAAATAAGTGCAATTAGATCTTCTTCTGTTCTTATTTCGATACCTAAATCTTGTGCTTTAGTCAGTTTAGAACCAGCGGCTTCACCCGCGAATAAGATATCCGTTTTCTTAGACACGCTACCGGTTACTTTTGCACCTAAAGCCTGCAAAGCGGCTTTCGCTTCACTACGACCTAATTGCGACAATGAACCCGTCAACACAACCACTTTACCTTCTAACGGTAGATCTTGGTCATCCGCAACAGCTTCGATTGCAGGCCAGTTAACACCAAGCTCTAGCAACTGCTCGACTACAGCTCTGTTTTTCTCCTGCGAGAAGAAGCTCGTGAGGTGACTTGCTACGATGTCACCAATATCTGACACTTCAACTAACTGTTCATGGGTTGCTGCTTGAACCAACTCCAACGTCTTGAAGTGTTGAGCTAAGTTCATAGCCGTCGCTTCACCGACTTCACGAATACCGAGTGAATAGAGGAAACGTGCTAACGTTGTGTCTTTGGCTTTATTCAGCGCACTCACCACATTTTGCGCCGATTTAGGCCCCATACGATCAAGAACTGTAATTACGCCCGCGCTAAGCTTGAACAAGTCAGCGGGCGTTTCTACCATTTCACGGTCCACAAGCTGCTCTATCACTTTTACGCCAAGGCCATCGACATCCAACGCCTTTCTCGACACAAAGTGCTTAAGCGCTTCTTTACGCTGTGCCTGACACACTAGACCGCCAGTACAACGCGCTACAGCTTCCCCCTCGACACGCTCAACCGTAGAGCTACATACAGGGCAAGCATCAGGGAAAACAATGTCTCTAGCCGTTTCAGGGCGACGATCTAGTACAACAGCCACAATTTGCGGAATAACATCACCTGCACGGCGAATAATAACGCTGTCGCCTACCTTCACGCCTAAACGCGCAATCTCATCGGCATTGTGTAAAGTGGCATTGCTGACTGTCACGCCACCAACGAAGATAGGTTCAAGTTTAGCAACCGGCGTAATAGCACCAGTACGGCCCACCTGAAATTCAACGTCATTGAGCAGTGTAATCTCTTCTTGAGCTGGAAACTTATAAGCAATTGCCCAACGTGGCGCTCTAGCAACAAAACCAAGCACTTCTTGAGCCGCGATATCGTCGACTTTGATAACAACGCCATCAATCTCGTAAGCCAGAGCATCACGACGAGTCATAATATCTTGGTAATAGGCTTTCACGTCTTCGAGAGAGCTCAGTTGCTTAGTCTCGGGGCACATAGGTAAGCCCCAACCTTTAAGCTGTAAAAAGCGTTGGTAGTGACTATTTGATAGCTCAGCGCCTTGTACAACACCGACACTGTATGCGTAGAAAGCTAGCGGACGTTTCGCAGTAATACGGGAATCAAGCTGACGCAGGCTACCTGCGGCGGCATTACGTGGGTTAACAAATACTTTCTCGCCTTTCTTCAACGCCATCTCATTCAACTTATCGAAACCCGCTTTTGGCATAAACACTTCGCCACGAACTTCAATACGCTGCGGCCAGCCTTCACCTTGTAACTTAAGTGGGATAGAGCTGATCGTACGCACGTTTTCAGTGATGTTTTCACCCGTCGCACCGTCACCACGTGTCGCAGCCTGAACTAAAATACCATTCACATAGAGTAGGCTAACTGCAAGGCCATCAAGCTTAGGTTCACAACAGAAAGTCTTGAGGTTAGCGGTTGGCGCTCTATCAGACATTCGCTTATTGAACGCATCCAAATCTTCATCAGAGAAAGCATTGTCCAGAGAAAGCATTGGGATCTCATGAGTCACTTGAGTGAAACCATCGAGAGGCTGACCACCAACACGTTGGCTCGGAGAATCTACCGTCACTAGTTCCGGGTTCTCTTCTTCGATCTTTAGCAATTGCTGCATTAATCGATCGTACTCGACATCAGGGATCTCAGGGCTATCTTCTACGTAATAACGAACGGCGTGATAATGCAGAGTTTCTCTTAACTGCTCTAAGGTAACTTGAATCGATTCTTTCATATCATTCTCTATCGTGATTGAAATATCAAAAAGGGCTCCCTTAGGAGCCCTTTTCTATAAATATAGATTATTTACAAGGCTAAACAATACGGCTAGGCATTCGATGCCGTCATAAAGTCTCTGATTTGCTTGCGGTAGTCAGATAAACGGTTTGGTGTCATTAAGTTGCGTGACTCATCCAACACGTTTCCGCCCATATCGTCAGCAATTTTCTGCGCCGCACTCAGCATCACATTGAAGTTTTGATCAGCTTGACCATAACAAGGCAACGTCATAAAGAACGAAATACCTTTAGTCGTGAAGTCAGCAGGATCATCATGTTCTAGCGTTCCTGGCTGCATCATGTTTGCAACGCTGAAAATAACCTTTGGTGCATCTGTAGATTGTGCAAAGCAGTGGTAAATAGACATCTCACCATAAGTTAAACCGTTGTTCTCCATGCTGCGGAAAAGTTCAGTCCCAACGAATGGGATCTCTCCAGCACAGTGAACATTAAGAACGATCACTTCTAAACCAAGTTCTTCATCTGGTTTTGCTTCTTCAACAGTCGCACTTTGCGGAGTCACGACTTCTTTCGCAACAACGGGCTCTCTTTGAGTAAGCGTTTCGTTTGGAACGACTGGCTCATCAACTGTTTCAGAAGGCTCTTCAAACGAACCGTACTGCACTTTAAAGCCGGCATGGTTTTCTTTTTGCTCGTCAGTCAACTCAAAGCTTGGAACTTCAGGCTCAACGTCCTTCTCTTCCTCAATCACTTCAGGTTCACTTTCAACCTTAATTGGGTCTTCTACGCTGAAAGAAGGAAGATCATTTAATTCGATATCATCTTCGTAAGCTTCTTTCGCTTGTGGCGCTGTTAGCGGATCTGAGTCGATCAGCGGATCAGTATCAGAGGGTGAAACAGCAAAATCCGGCTCTTTACGTTCTTTTCGGATTATCTCAAAATCATCTTCTGGAGCGAATGAACGGTTTGGAATAGTTTCTGCTTCATCTAAGCTGTCGTTATCAAGCTTACCGAGCGGCTTATCTCCAAACTTTGCTTTCCCTTCTTTTTTACTCGTCCATAGACCATGGAACAATAATGCGGCGATAGCTAATGCGCCAACAATAATGAGTACAAATCGCAATTCCTGCATTTTTCGCTCTCAGCTTTCTTAGTCAACTAGCTATAAACACGCTGTCACTAAGTTGGGTTAATTTGGCTAATCTCACTACTCTATCAAAAGTAGCCACTGTTTTAGAACAACTTAATACAATTAGTTCCTTACATGGTGTGATTTTCACCACGCTTTTTTTCTTAATTTCGGTCGAGTACACTAGACATGTTTGCTATTTAACCAAATTCACATGTGACCTAATTTAAATATGACTATTGAATCTGTTCCCCGCTCCGGCTTTGGCTATTTTATTTTCGGAATAAAAATCGCTTTATCACCGAGCATTCGTAAGTTTGTACTAATGCCACTTATCGCGAACGTGTTACTCGTTGGTGGTGCCTTGTTTTATATCTTCTCCAACCTAAACACTTGGATTGAAGGTTGGATTGGTGCATTGCCAAGTTTCTTGTCGTGGTTGTCATACATTTTATGGCCATTACTTGTGTTAACCGTCTTGGCCACATTCTCGTATTTCTTTAGCACGCTCGCTAACTTCATTGCCGCACCGTTCAACGGTTTACTCGCGGAAAAAGTTGAAGAGTTGTTGAGCGGTAAAAAAGTTAATGACGATGGTTTACTTGATGTCCTCAAAGATACCCCACGTATATTAGCGAGAGAATGGCGCAAGCTTGTCTACATTCTGCCAAAAGCGATCGGTTTATTCCTACTTTTGTTAATTCCAGCACTAGGGCAAACCGTTGCTCCGTTTTTATGGTTCATTTTCACAGCATGGATGTTAGCGATTCAATACGCCGACTACCCGTTCGATAACCATAAAATCAAATTTGATGACATGAGAAACAATTTGAAACAAAAACAAGGCAAGAGCTACAGCTTTGGCGCGCTTGTTTCTGTGTTCACCACAATTCCAATTCTAAACCTGATCGTAATGCCCGTTGCCGTTTGCGGCGCGACGGCAATGTGGGTTGCTGAGTTTAAAGACCAAGCTCTGCGTTCTCGTCTATAATTCTCGTCTATTACCCCGCCTATACTTCCTAGTTTCGCCTATCTTTTTGAAGTTCTGATTTCAATAAAGATAGGCGTGAATTCTGCTACATATCTATATGATATAACTTTTTAATCCTTTTACCTTTTTTTCAACTTGTTTAATCTAAATTCAAGCTGAATAAACATCGTAAGACACTAGACGGTAAAGTGATTGATATACTACGTTTAGTTCTGTCATTAAATGAAGGAATATCGCATGAGCAAGATCTACGAAGACAACACCCTAACGATTGGTAACACACCTCTAGTCCGCCTTAACAAAGTAAGCAAAGGTAACGTCCTAGCTAAGATCGAAGCTCGTAACCCAAGCTTCAGTGTTAAATGTCGTATCGGTTCAAACATGATCTGGGAAGCAGAAAAAGCGGGTACGCTTAAGCCAGGTATCGAGCTTGTTGAACCTACCAGTGGTAACACAGGTGTTGCACTTGCATTCGTAGCTGCGGCGCGCGGTTACAAGCTAACACTAACGATGCCTGAGTCAATGAGCCTAGAACGTCGTAAGCTGCTTAAAGCGCTTGGCGCAAACCTTGTGCTAACTGAAGCACCAAAAGGCATGAACGGCGCGATTGCTAAAGCAGAAGAGATTGTTGCTTCAGACCCAGACAAGTACCTACTACTTCAACAGTTCAACAACCCTGCTAACCCACAGATTCACGAGCAGACGACTGGTCCTGAAATTTGGGAAGCAACAGACGGCGAAATCGACGTGTTTGTAGCGGGTGTTGGTACGGGCGGTACTATCACTGGTACGAGTCGTTACATTAAAGGTGAAAAAGGCAAAGCGATTACTTCAGTCGCGGTTGAGCCGGCTGAGTCTCCAGTGATTGCACAGGCACTTGCAGGTGAAGAAATCAAACCAGCTCCACACAAAATTCAAGGTATCGGTGCAGGTTTCATCCCTGGAAACCTAGATTTAGAGATTATTGACCGTGTTGAATCGGTAACTTCTGAAGAAGCGATTGAGATGGCTCAACGCCTAATGAAAGAAGAAGGTATTCTTGCAGGCATCTCATCTGGCGCGGCAGTTGTAGCAGCAAACAGAATCGCCGAACTACCTGAATTTGCAGGAAAAACTATCGTTACTGTACTACCAAGCTCTGGTGAGCGTTACCTAAGCACAGCCCTATTTGCTGGCATCTTTACGGAAAAAGAGAACCAACAATAATATGTGGTCAAATCAATTTTTCGTCCAAAAAAGCCCCGTTTAGGGGCTTTTTTGTTGATCCCTGCCCCACCTTTGGTAATATCAGGTCTGTTTTATTTTTCGCTTCAAAATAAAAGAAGCAATAAACAAATTCTGAAAGTCATGAGTACTCAGCAAAAGACGACCATGGCTGGATAAAAATTTATAACCAGTCTAAGTTCTAACACGAACATGGCGTACTAGCCTCTAGCGCATTTGGGCTAAAGCAGTTAAGCTAATCTGGTTACAAACTTACAAAAAATAAATTAATTGGGGTATATAAAATGTACGAGAAGCAAGTAGAAATCACAGCAGAAAACGGTCTTCACACTCGTCCAGCTGCACAGTTCGTTAAAGAAGCAAAATCTTTCGACGCTGACATCACAGTGACTTCTAACGGCAAAAGCGCTAGCGCGAAAAGCCTGTTCAAACTACAAACTTTAGGCCTAGTAAAAGGTACTAACGTTACTATTTCAGCTGAAGGTCCTCAAGCTCAGCAAGCAGTAGACCACCTAGTTGCTCTTATGGATCAACTACACTAATACGGTCTCCTTCTTTCAAAGCCATTTTGCATAGCAAAGTGGCTTTGTTCGAAATAGATAGGAATAAGCGCGACATTAGTCGACGACTTAAAGTCACACACTCTCCCGTTTACAGTTGAACAACTAAGGTAAGGCTATGATTTCAGGCATCCTAGCATCTCCTGGTATTGCTTTCGGTAAAGCACTACTACTTCAAGAAGATGAAATTGTCCTAAACACTCAATCTATCTCTGACGACCAAGTTGAAGCAGAAGTACAGCGTTTCTTTGACGCTCGTAACAAATCTTCTCAACAGCTTGAAGTTGTTAAGCAAAAAGCACTTGAAACTTTTGGCGAAGAAAAAGAAGCAATCTTTGAAGGCCACATCATGCTGCTTGAAGATGAAGAGCTAGAAGAAGAGATTTTAGCACTCATCAAGAAAGAAAAAATGCACGCAGACAACGCGATCCACACTGTGATCGAAGAGCAAGCTGTTGCACTAGAGTCTCTTGATGATGAGTACCTAAAAGAACGTGCAACTGATATCCGTGATATCGGTACTCGTTTCGTTAAAAATGCTCTAGGCATCAACATTGTATCTCTAGCAGATATCAATGAAGAAGTTATCCTAGTAGCTTACGACCTAACGCCATCTGAAACTGCACAAATCAACCTAGACTACGTTCTTGGTTTCGCTTGTGACATCGGCGGTCGTACATCTCATACTTCAATCATGGCACGTTCTCTTGAGCTTCCAGCTATCGTTGGTACTAACGATATCACTAAGCAAGTTAAGAACGGCGACATGCTTGTGCTAGACGCGATGAACAACAAGATCATCATCAACCCTTCTGAAGCTGAACTAGCAGAAGCTAAGAAAATCAAAGCAGATTTCGAAGCAGAAGCGGCTGAACTAGCAAAACTAAAAGATTTACACGCTGAAACTCTAGACGGTCACCGTGTAGAAGTTTGTGGCAACATCGGTACAGTAAAAGACTGTGACGGTATCCTGCGTAACGGCGGTGAAGGCGTTGGTCTGTACCGTACTGAATTCCTATTTATGGACCGTGACGCGCTTCCTACTGAAGAAGAGCAATACGTTGCTTACAAAGAAGTAGCAGAAGCAATGGAAGGCGAGTCAGTGATTATCCGTACTATGGATATCGGTGGCGACAAAGACCTACCATACATGGACCTTCCACAAGAGATGAACCCTTTCCTAGGCTGGCGTGCAGTACGTATCAGCTTGGATCGTCGTGAAATCCTACGTGACCAACTACGTGGCATCCTACGTGCGTCTGCACACGGTAAACTACGTATCATGTTCCCAATGATCATTTCTGTTGAAGAGATCCGTGAACTGAAAAAAGCAATCGAAGAGTACAAAGTTGAACTTCGCGCTGAAGGCCTAGCTTTCGATGAAGAAATCGAAATCGGCGTAATGGTTGAGACTCCAGCAGCTGCTGCAATCGCACACCACCTAGCGAAAGAAGTATCTTTCTTCTCTATCGGTACTAACGACCTAACGCAATACACTCTTGCGGTAGACCGTGGTAACGAAATGATTTCTCACCTATACAACCCACTATCTCCTGCTGTTCTTACAGTAATCAAGCAAGTGATCGACGCATCACACGCTGAAGGTAAGTGGACTGGTATGTGTGGTGAGCTTGCTGGTGATGAGCGTGCAACGCTACTTCTTCTAGGTATGGGTCTAGATGAGTTCTCTATGAGCGGTATCTCTATCCCTAAAGTTAAGAAAGTAATCCGTAACTCTAACTTCGCTGAAGTTAAAGCTATGGCTGACGAAGCACTATCTCTACCAACAGCTGCTGAAATTGAAGCTTGCGTAGAAAAGTTCATCGCTGAGAAAACTCAGTAATCGCCAATCGCTTAATAACGTTAGACGGCTAAAAATAGTCGTCTAATTTGTTAGATTGGTATAGTATATTCTACAGAATAAAACTAAACGTTAGGAGCATGACACAATGGGTCTGTTTGACAAACTGAAAAAGCTTGTATCTGATGACAGCGCTGATGCTGGTGCAATCGAAATCATCGCACCTCTTTCTGGTGAAATCGTAAACATCGAAGATGTGCCAGATGTAGTTTTCGCTGAAAAAATCGTTGGTGACGGCATCGCGATCAAACCAGCTGGCGACAAAATGGTAGCTCCAGTTAACGGTACTATCGGTAAGATCTTCGAAACTAACCACGCATTCTCTATCGAGTCTGACGACGGTGTTGAGCTTTTCGTTCACTTCGGTATCGATACTGTTGAACTTAAAGGCGAAGGCTTCACTCGTGTAGCTGAAGAAGGTCAATCTGTTAAAGCTGGTGACACTATCATCACTTTCGACCTAGCGCTTCTAGAAGAGAAAGCAAAATCTACGCTTACTCCAGTTGTTATCTCTAACATGGACGAAATCAAAGAGCTGAACAAGCTTTCTGGTTCTGTAACTGTTGGCGAAACTCCAGTTCTTAAAGTAACTAAGTAATCTCGATTACTTATCTGCTTTAATTAAAACGCTACCTAAGGGTGGCGTTTTTTGTGCCTGCTATATAGTTCTAATGCCAGATTACCAGCCGCTTTGGCCTTATACCTAACAACTACAAATCCCCTTCTTCTTTGGGCCTCTCACGAACAGAGATCCCTGACATCTCGCTCGGTTCGATTCTGGGATGACGATTAAACACTATGGTTTAAGCCTGAGTGATTGTTACTCAAACCGACCTCTTCTATACAGTTAGCTATAGAGTCACCAATACCCAACTCCCGTCATTCCCTACAGTGAGGCACGAACGTGATAGGGAATCTCGCTTTCCAATCAACTACCAACACCACAACTCCCCTCTCTTCTCCAAATTTCAGGCAATAAAAAACCCAGCCGAAGCTGGGTCTGTTTAGCGCTCATCTCTCACCACGAGCTAATTTGTGGAAGCCTAACGTCAACACTATCGGTCAACGTGGCTTTTCAATCGATTAACCTAGTAGGCTAAGTGCCGAGTTCGGTGCTTGCTTCGCTTGAGCAAGAATCGAGCTTGAAGCTTGAGAAAGGATCTGAGACTTAGTCATCTGAGTCGTTTCTTTCGCGAAGTCGGTATCTTTAATACGGCTCTTAGATGCGTTAACGTTCTCGTTAATGTTGTCTAAGTTGCTGATAGCGTGGTCGAAACGGTTTTGGAAAGCACCTAGCTCAGCACGGTGACTGTCTACATACTTAAGGGCCGCATCGATTACTGCTACAGACTCTTGTGCGCCGCCAACAGATGTTACGTCGATAGTATCAACCGTTACGTCTTTAGCTGCTTGAATACCTAGCTCGCCCGCAAGACCGCCAGAGAAAGACACATCGCCGCTCACTTTGTTGTTGCCTGTGAACATTTGTAGCTTGCCGTCTTCAGTAACAGACGCTTTAACAGAATCTTGCTGACCGTTGATGTAAGTCGCTAGCTCTTCGATGTCATCACCCGCTTTTGCGCTGATGTCGATTTCTTGTGCTTGGCCGAAGTTGTCAGTGAACGACAGTTTTAGGTCGTTAGAGCCCGCTTGAACGTTCCAGTCTTTGTCTTTCGCGTTCTCAGTTTGGTAGCTCTTACCACCCATCTGAGCGTTATCAGAGCGCATGTCTTTCAGTTGAAGCATTACAGCTTCACCGTTATCCGCACCGATTTGGAATGATTTAGTACCGTGAGTACCGTTAAGCAGCTTGTTACCACCAAAAGACGTCGTTTCCGCGATACGGTTCAGTTCGTCGTTCAGTGCTGTTACTTCTTCTTGAATCGCTACACGCTCAGATTTTGAGTTTGAGCCGTTTGAAGATTGTAGAGACAAATCACGCATACGTTGCAGGATGTTAGTCGTCTCGTTCATTGCACCTTCAGCAGTTTGTGCAATTGAGATACCGTCGTTCGCGTTACGTACAGCAACATCAAGGCCACGACTTTGAACGTTCAAACGGTTCGAGATTTGTAGACCCGCAGCGTCATCTTTTGCGCTGTTGATTTTTGAGCCAGAAGCTAGACGCTCCATTGATGTTTGTTGTGCGCTGTTTGCATTGTTTAGGTAACGTTGCGCTGTCATCGCTGAAACGTTTGTATTTACATTCACTGCCATGGTGACTTCTCCAATTGATTTTCCGGTATAGCGGTTTCCGACGTCTCGGAAAACCAAGTAGTTATCTCTAAGTTACTTTTAATAACGGCGTGATTGGCGAAACCTTTAGGAAAAAAACAACAAATTTAAAGAAATAGCGGTAAAACAGAAGAAAGCGTGACTGGTCGTAAAATTATCGAAAAAAGATGAGAAAATCGCTAAAGTTGCCGGGAAGTCAGTCGAGTGAGAAATTGTATTTTTATTCGCCAAAAAGCACCGGCCAAGCTGAAATGCTTTTATAAGATTGTAGGTAATTCATTAACCTAATAACGTTAAAGCTAGATTCGGCGCTTGCTTGGCTTGAGCGAGTATCGTTGTGCTCACTTGCTGCAGTATTTGTTGCTTGAGCATTTGAGTGGTTTCTTTGGCGTAGTCGGTATCTTTGATTCGACTGTTTGATGTCGCCAAATTCTCATGAACGTTTTCAAGATTGTTAATGGCATGATCAAAGCGGTTTTGCATTGCCCCTAATTCAGAGCGATGGCTATCGACATACTTCATCGCCGTATCCAAAATAGAGACGGCGCGCTGAGCACCACCCACATCCGTTACATTGATGTCATTAACTGACTCGTAATAGCCCGCTGACATCGAAAGCTCACTGGCTAATGAACCTGAAAAAGAGATGGTACCCGCGGTATCTTCACCTGACATATAAATCTGAAGTTGTCCGTCATCATTAACAGAAGCCGATAAGAGATCCGTTTGACCATTAATGTAAGTCGCCAACTCTTCGATATCATCGCCCGCTTTCGCGTTGATGGTGATCTCTTGTGGCTGACCAAAACGATCGGTAAACGACATCGTCATATCATTCTGGTTTGATTTCACTTCCCATGAATCACTGGCCATGCCATTAGCAACGTAGCTAAAGCCGCCCATGTTGATGTCATCAGTACGCATGCTTTTCAAACCAATCTGCACAGCTTCGCCCGAACTGCCGCCGATTTGAAACGAGGTGTGCCCAAAACTGCCGTTAAGGAGTTTTTTACCACCGAATGAAGTGGTTTCGGCAATTCGATTCAGCTCGTCATTTAACGCGGTGACTTCTTCTTGAATAGCGATTCGTTCCGATGAACTATTCGAGCCGTTACTCGCTTGTAGGGATAAGTCTCGCATGCGCTGCATGATATTAGTGGTTTCATTCATCGCCCCTTCTGCAGTCTGCATAATGGAGATACCGTCGTTAGCATTTCGAACAGCAACATCAATGCCACTCATCTGTGCTTCTAATCGATTTGAGATCTGTAAGCCAGCCGCATCGTCTTTTGCACTATTAATACGGCTCCCTGAAGCTAAGCGCTCCAAAGATTGGTTCAGCATGTTATTAGCGTTAGAGAGGTTTCTCTGAGCCACTAACGCCGAGACATTCGTATTGACAGTTATAGCCATAGACCTTCGCTTACAAAAAGATGAATAAAACTCACGATTGCTCTTATATCGACCAGTTCATATAAAGCTTTAATAAAAAAGGAGCCCTGAGGCTCCCTTTCTTTGCTGCAGATGAGGTGATTTACTTAATCGTTAATACACTCAACATGTCAGTTGAAGGTGCAAAGTAGTAAGCGCCAGTCACTGCTTTGGTAAAGCGAAGCAGTTGGTCTGTTTTGCCATCTGTTGCGCCGTACATGCTCTCTAACATCGCATCGAAGTTATGACGAACGTTACAGTAAGCAATGAACAATAAGCCGTGGTCGCCCGTAGCAGTACCGTAAGGTAGGCTCTGGCGAACAATCTTAAGCCCCTTGCCTTCTTCTTTGATATCCACACGGCCAACGTGAGACGCCGCAGGAACATCATCTAACTCAATTGAATCAGGTTTAGTTCGGCCAATCACTTTCTCTTGTGCCGATACATTCAAACGATTCCAAGCTGGCAGGTTATGCACAAAACGCTGCACCATTACATAACTACCACCAGCGAATTCACCCTCAGGCACAATAGCGACTTCAGCACGTTGTGCGTCTTTCGGGTTTTCAGTGCCATCAACAAAGTCTGTCATGTCACGAGAGTCTAGGAAGCGATAACCATAAGTTTCATCAACCACTTCAACATCAGCTGCTACTTCAGATAGCAATTTACGCAAGATAAAGAAGTGCAGATCATGTCGGTTTGAATGACAGTGAATCAGAACGTCAGACAGTGTGCTCGGTGCTGTGATATCACCTTCACCCAGCACAGGGAAGTCGATCAAATCAGCGGGCGCTGCTTGCTCGAACCTATCCCAAAAAGCTTTTGAGAACGCAACCGATGCCGTTAAGTTCGCATCAGGCTGAGTTTGGTTTAGTTCGTCGATTAGAGTCGGAAGCTTTTGAATTTCTGCTAGTACATTAGCAGTATTAGCGTTCACTTTAAGTTGAACGTAAAGCGCGAAAGGCCCAGCTTCAGGCAAAATAGCACTTTGAACGTTAGGCTGCTCATTTGAAACATTAAGCATAGATTATTCCTTCCAGTTTTAGCTTCTAAGTATAATTGTGAATGGGACAAATGTTTTGATGAGAATCAGTCTTCGAGCTCAACCACTTTAAAGCAATCCCTTGCAGCATGGCTATTGGTTAGATAAAGCGCTAACCACAGCAGCAACAATAGGGTGATGCCATTTGACCAACGGAACCATCCGTTATCCAAATAGATTAAATAAATCGTATGGGAGCCCTGTGCCAAGATAGCCATCATGGTAACCCAACGTCCCCATGACACGGCTTTGTTAAGGCGCTTTCTATCTGGCGATCTTAGCCCAAATAACCACATCAGCAGCAAACTAGGCACACTCAACGCGATCCCGACATAAAACATCTGATGGTCTGGGTAGATTATCTCAAGAATATCGGTTCCCGATTCTCGGCTTGCGCCTGCAACAATGAAAACGACCAAGGCTTTCGCAAGAAACAACCAACCTAGCCAGAGCAAGATTGGAGCTTTCAAAAAGCCGTGCTTGTCGTATTGTTCTATGGAGTACCGCACAAATCTCACTTTCACTTATTTTCAAACCAACACTTTAACGCAAATCATTCATACTTAACTAGCTTTGCGTTATCTTAGTAGCCAATCCGTTTTAATTGTCGAACTCAGTATGAAAAACAAAACTAATACGCCCTCTGTTGAATCTCAACAGGAAGCACTGAAGATAGCCAAAGCGACTCAAAAGCCAGCTCAAACCAAAGAACAAACTAAACTGATTGCTCAGGGTATCGAGAAAGGCATCGCACTGTACAAGAAACAGCAAAAAGAACGCAGCCGCCAAGCCGATAAAGCGAAGAAGCGCGTACAGAAAGAAAAACAGACTCAACAAGCTAATCAACACCAAGAAGACACGATCGAAACAAGTGTTGAAACACCATCAAATCACGCCACTAAACTGCCGTGGTTACTACTGTTCACAAGCTGGGTAGGCTTCGCGATTTATTTGATGCAATAGCAGGGTAAACGTATGAAAAAGGAATTAGTCGCTTTGGCTATGAGTAGCGTGTTACTCGGTTGCACGACACCGACATCAACGCCTCATAGCGAAGCTGCCAACGTGCAAATGGATTACCATGGCGTGATTAATATCGATAAATGTCAGTATAAAGGGGAAGTCACAGGCAGCGAAGGCCATTGGTACAACTACCTGTTTTACCCAAATGACACATTGATTCAAGGCGCCATGAATCAACTCAAGTCGAATACGATTGAGCTAGGCGCAGATACCGTGATATTCACACTTCCCCAAGATTTTTCCACATCCGTGACTATGCTGGGAACTGCCTATCTGTGTAAGTAAATAGAAACGTAATGGGGTAGCTCACAACTCATATTAGCGAGATGCTCCCTACTATTTCTATTCTAAAAAAAGAAAGCCAGCTTTCGCTGGCTTATGCACTAAATCCAAGGCTTGTTGCTATATCGCCTTTACGCTGGATAACCCATTGACTGTCAAATGGCCCCCAGTCGGATAACTGGTAATAGCCATCATTATGACGTCGCCCATCTTGAACAAACATAAGTTCGATACCGATCCCCGGTAACGCCTTGAGTACATCTTGAATAGTACGACGAGGCCACCCCGTTTTTTCGATGAGTTTAGGCACATTTGGCCTATCAAGGCTTTCCACTAACAATGCTAAATATAGCCGCCTTGCAAAAACAGGACTCAACTCCATTGACACCTCCTATATATGTGCAGCTCAATTATTTCTTTTTTCGCTGACAACATGTTGAGGCTGATCAATAAGTCTCCAATAGTGACATTTTCTTACGCTTTTTTTTCACTCTATGAAATATTCATCACTCTATTTTGTCTGAGTTGCTGCTTCCTGATAGGATTCAACTCATAACAATGAAATAAAATCACTCAAAGGAAGAATAATGACTATCACCATGTTTGGTATCCCAAATTGCGACACCATTAAAAAAGCAAAGAAATGGCTCGAAGCTGAAGGTATCGAGTTCGAATTTCACGATTATCGCAAACAAGGCATCACAGAAGAGCTAGTAACAAGCTTCTGCTCTGAGCTAGGTTGGGAGCTTGTGCTAAACAAACGTGGTACGACTTATCGCCAACTTTCTCAAGAACAGAAAGACACCCTAACAGAAGAAAAAGCGGTGACTTTGCTTGTTGAACAACCTGCAATGATCAAGCGACCAATACTAAAAGTAGACGGTAAGCTTCATATCGGATTTAAAGCCGACCAATACGCCGCTATTTTTGCTTAGAGCACTGTATTTAGATAGACAGACTACTGGACGTTGATCATTAAATCAGCGCCCTAAAAATTAATGACTAGACGTTTTATTTAAACAAGGAATTCAAGGATGACAGATAGCCCAACTTTGGCTCTGGCAAAAGACCTAATCAGCCGTCAATCGGTAACACCAGAAGATGCAGGCTGCCAAGACCTGATGATTGAACGCTTAAAAGCACTCGGTTTTGAAATCGAAGTGATGGTATTTGAAGATACGACCAACTTCTGGGCTCGTCGTGGCACTGAAGCGCCTCTGTTTGCTTTTGCTGGTCACACTGATGTGGTACCTGCAGGCCCAATCGAACAGTGGAACACTAAGCCATTCGAACCGACTATCGTAGACGGTTTCCTACATGGCCGTGGCGCTGCTGATATGAAAGGCTCTCTGGCTTCAATGATTGTTGCCGTCGAGCAGTTCATTGCCAAACACCCAGACCACACAGGCTCAATTGGTTTCCTGATCACTTCAGATGAGGAAGGTCCTTTCATCAACGGTACTGTACGTGTTGTTGAAGCATTAATGGCGCGCGGTGAAAACATCGATATGTGTATCGTTGGTGAACCATCGAGCACTGAGTTCGTGGGTGATGTCGTGAAGAACGGCCGTCGTGGCTCTATCACTGGCGACCTAACGATTAAAGGCACACAAGGTCATGTTGCCTACCCTCACCTAGCAAACAACCCAGTACACAGCTCTCTGCTTGCTATTAATGAGCTAGCAACAACTGAGTGGGATAAAGGTAATGATTACTTCCCGCCAACCAGTTTCCAAATTCCAAATGTGAGTGCGGGTACTGGTGCTTCAAACGTGATCCCTGGTGAGTTTAATGTTCAGTTTAACCTACGCTTTAGTACAGAGTTAAGCAACGACATCATCGTTGAGCGCATCACAACGACACTCGACAAGTATGATTTCGAATACGACCTAAGATGGACATTCAATGGCGACCCGTTCTTAACAGACGCAGGTTCACTGCTTGATGCTATTGTTGATGCAGTGGGTCACGTCAATGATGTGAAACCAGCACTGCTAACGACTGGCGGTACATCTGATGGTCGCTTTATTGCACGTATGGGCGGACAAGTGGTTGAACTAGGCCCTGTGAATGCAACGATTCACAAGGTTAACGAATGCGTGAAGGTAGCCGATTTAGAAAAGCTAACTGACATGTACGAAAGAACATTAGTGAACCTATTCGCTAAATAGTCTTTCATCAGCGATTCATAGCATCCAATTATTGAGAGACTCGTTATGACACCAGAGCAGCTTACCGGACAATCAGATTCTCATCTAGAGCCTAGCCTGATCGGCACCAAGACCTTCTTGGTCCACAGTGAGGTTAAGAATGACCTGAATAATTTGATTGAAGCTGCTCAGCTCGCTGGTTTTAAAATGGAGATTGCCAGTGGCTTTCGCGACTATGAAAGGCAATCTCTGATTTGGAACCGTAAGTTTTCTGGCGAAGCTCCGATATTAGATTCAGAAAGCCAACCTCTTGATGCTTCAAAACTGACCGAACAACAAAAGCTATCGGCTATCCTGAGATGGTCTGCGCTTCCCGGCGCGAGTCGTCATCATTGGGGTTGTGACTTCGATGTCTTTGCTCGTAACCACTTACCTGAAGGCATACATCTGCAATTAGAACCATGGGAATACCTTACTGGCCACCAGCAATCGTTTTACCAATGGCTATCAGTTCATGCTGCACAATTTGGTTTCTTCTTTCCTTACAGCCAAGATTTGGGTGGTGTGGCGATCGAACCATGGCATATCAGCCATCGCAAAGTATCGGAGTCGTGTTTATCACAGTTATCTCCGACTTTACTTGGCAAGCAACTCCAATCTAAGCCAGTATTAGGGTATGAGATTATTATGGAGCAGCTAGACGAGATCTATGCACGCTTCGTAGCGAATATCAGTCATTAGGAGCGCTTATGTTGGAGTGGCTTACAAACCCTTGGGTTATCATCATCATCGTAGTTAGCGTTGTTGTGGGTAACATCGCAGCGCTCAAACAGACAGCCAATATGGATCTGACGGGGCGTGGTAAAACTGAGCGAGATTTAGATAAGCTCAATCGCTCGGATAAACTTAACCAAGAGAAAGCTGAAAAAGAAGAATCCAAAGACAATAAAGACGCATAGCCTTTTGCTTTGGCTAATCAGCTTGATTGACCAATTTTGATTGACCAATGTAGCCTGATGACAACGAATACAATAAAAAAGAGGACACAGTGTGTCCTCTTTTTTATTTGCTTTTGCTAATCACAAGGCTGATTTAACTCAGCTTGTGACGGCTTGAATGACTACTCAGCTTTCGCTTCTTTGTCATCTTTGGTTTGGTCAGCAATATGCGCTAATACCGGAACCATAGACTTAAGCAGCTCTTCTTCTACTGGCTTACCTGATGCATCCGTTACGTTGATTGACGTACGGTTGCCAAGGTCACCAAATAGGAAGTTGTAAGTGCCTGGCGCTAAGTCGATAGGCTGTAGGCCAATTTCTTCCCAGAACTCATCATCTGGTGCTGCGTACTTCGCCTTCACCGTACCCTGAGATTGATTGCGTTCTTCAAGCTCAAAGCCCATTTCAGGCAACAAGTTAGGCAGACGCTGCCAGAATACATTGTATGGCGTACGAGCAATAATCACAGGGAAACCACTACGGTCAGCACCCATTGAAATTGGAATACGCTTCACCAACTCTTGCGCTTTCAGCGCCGCTTCAGCACGAAGGTTTTCATCGTACTTAGCCATAACTAGGTTGGTCAGGAACGCGTTGTAACGCTCTTTATTGGTTGCCGTTACTGTTTTCTCTTCAGTACCTTCACGCCAATCAATCAGATTAATCTTGAAGCCATGACGGTTGTTTGCTTGGAAGCGAGAGATAGAGTAACGACTACCAATCTCTACGTCTTCATCTTCAGAAACCCAAGTTACCCAATCGGTCTCAATCTCATTCTCTGATTGCTCACGAATACCAATACCACGTTGAGCCAGCATATCTACAGCCGTTTGCCACACGCGGTCTGCCTCTTCTGCGCGAAGAAGCCATAGTGTCACTTCACCGTTTTGACGCTCAGCACGAGCACCCGGGATCAGTTCAAGAACCTGTTGCGGTGGACGAATATCCACTTCACGACCAGTACCACCACTGAATTCACCGCTTGGGATGTCAAAATTTGGGTAGAACTGAGGCTGAGCATCTACAGGCAATTGCCATTGTGAAAACTCAGGTGTTTCTAAGTATTCGAAATCATCTTTGGCTTGGCGACGTTGAGTCGGGTTGCCAGAACATGCTGTAAGAACGAAAACAGCCAGTGACCCAATCACTAGCTGGTGAGAATACTTCATTTATACTCCTAAATGCCGAAGGTTCGCTTCGGCATCACTTCATACGTTTTAGTAAATGCACGCTTCAGTCATTGCTTGAGCAACAACAGGTTGAGCTGGCTCTGACAGTTCAGTCAGCGGTAGACGTAAGCCACCTTCAGCAATCAGACCCATTTTATGAACCGCCCATTTTACGGGAATAGGGTTAGACTCAACGAACAAATTCTTATGTAGAGGCATCAAACGCTCATTGATCGCTTCCGCTTCTTCAAACTTACCTTCTTTTGCTAGCTTGAACATGGTTGCCATATCAGCGGCTGCAACATTGTTCGTTACAGAGATCACGCCATCGCCACCACGCTTAACAAATTCTAGGCCTGTTAAGTCATCACCACTTAGTAAGATAAAGTCTTCGCCACAAAGTTCACGGTGAATTGCAATTCTGTCGAGATCACCCGTCGCATCTTTCAGTGCAACGATGTTTTCGATCTCAGCAAGACGAGCAACCGTTTCTGGCAACAAGTCTACCGCAGTACGACCTGGAACATTGTATAGAATTTGTGGAACGTCACTGACTTCAGCAATCGCTTTGTAGTGTTGGTACAAACCTTCTTGAGTCGGTTTGTTGTAGTAAGGCGTTACGCTCAGGCAACCAGCAATACCAGAACCATTCAACAAACGGCTGAATAGAACAGATTCATGAGTTGCATTTGCACCTGTACCAGCGATAACGGGAATACGACCATCAGCAAATTCAACGATCTTGTTGACGACTTTGACATGCTCTTCAATAGTGAGTGTTGAAGACTCACCTGTTGTGCCAACCGCAACCAGACCATCACTACCTGCAGCAATATGGTGCTCAACTAACTTTTTAAGGCTGTCGAAATCCACTTCACCATCTGTATTAAATGGCGTAACTAGCGCAACGATACTTCCTGAAAACATGTCTATCTCCCTTAATTTATTCTTTTTGCATGTTACTGTAAGCCAATCAATAAACACAAGACATTAAAGTGGCTTACCGGCAACATCTGCATTAAATATTGTCGTATGTTTGAGGTAAAACGACTTCTAACGGCGTTCTACCTAGAATTTGGGTAACCTGCACTCAATCTAGCGGATAGCACATCACTGGATGTCAGTAACAAGTAAGCTGTGCTCTCATCGCTCTATCTCATTTTTTAACGCGCTCGATATTCTTATCATTGGTTGCATGTTCGAAGCAAGGTCGCACATAAAAAGCCCCGCACGCACGCTTATTCCACGAGCTAACTGTGCTAACATGCATGAATCAATGGAATATAAAGAGACGTGATTTTATGACTCAACATCTAGTAATCACAGCTGTGGGCACTGATCGCCCAGGTGTATGCAACCAAGTGGTTCATTTAGTCACCCAATCAGGCTGTAACATTATTGATAGCCGTATCGCCCTGTTTGGCGAAGAATTTACGCTTATCATGCTACTGTCTGGAAAGGCAAACAACATTACCCGCGTTGAAACCACCTTGCCCTTGCTTGGACAAGAGCACGACTTGATTACGATTATGAAGCGAACCTCAACTCATGATGTTATTGAGAACTCTTACACAGTAGAGGTGTTCGTTGAGTCAGACGATAAAATCGGACTTACTGAGCAGTTTACCCAGTTCTTCGCAGACCGAAACATCGGCCTCGATTCGTTAAGTGCACGAACCATCAATAAATCTAAGGTTCAACTCGACAACGACCAATTCCATATCTCTATTACCGCTTCTGTACAATCAGAATGTAACTTGATGCAGCTACAAGAAGAATTCGATTCGCTGTGTCAGAGCCTATCAGTCCAAGGCTCGCTCAACTTTATCAAAAACAGTCTTTAAAAAGGAAATGTCATGAATACGCTAACGGCTGGTGTTCCAGCACCTGCTTTTTCTCTTCCAGATCAAGATGGCAATATCGTATCTCTTGGTGACTTCAAAGGTAAAAAAGTACTTTTCTATTTTTACCCTAAAGCAATGACTCCAGGTTGTATTGTGCAAGCGGAAGGCCTGCGTGATATCAAAACACAGCTTGATGACCTAAACGTGGTTGTTCTAGGTGTGAGTGTTGACCCAGTAAAACGTCTACCAAACTTCGTTGAGAAGAAATCTCTAAACTTCACCCTGCTATCTGATGAAGACCACAGCGTTGCTGAACAGTTTGGCGTTTGGGGCGAGAAAAAATTCATGGGTAAAATCTACGACGGTCTGCACCGTATTAGCTTCCTAATTGATGAAGAAGGTCAGATTGAACATGTCTTCAACAAGTTCAAGACTAAGACTCACCACGAAGTGGTTCTAGATTACTTCAATCAAGAAGCTTAAGGGCGATTTGAGTGAGTTAATGACTTAGATTCATCACTTTCTAAGGCAATAGCAACACTCATTAAGCTAATTATTAAGCTAAGAGCAAAAAGGCCGAACATCATGGATGTTCGGCCTTTTTCTATAACAAGATCAATTACTTTTGATGTTCGGGGTCATCGTCTAATGCGTGACTCGGTAAGGCATTCCAAACCGCCTTAACTAACGTTGCCAACGGGATAGCAAAGAACACGCCCCAGAATCCCCACAGTCCACCAAACACTAACACGGCAACAATAATGGCCACTGGGTGCAGGTTCACCGCTTCAGAGAAAAGAACAGGAACGAGCACGTTACCATCTAGCGCTTGGATAATACCGTAAGCGAGAAGCAACCAGTAAAACTGAGGTTCTAATCCCCACTGGAACAAACCGACAATCGCGACAGGAACGGTCACAGCCGCCGCACCGATATAAGGAATCAGTACCGAGAAGCCAACCGCGACAGCCAGCAGAGCTGAATAACGTAAATCTAGAATCGCAAAGGTCACGTAGCTGACACCACCGACGATCAAGATCTCAAGGACCTTGCCGCGAATATAGTTCGAGATTTGTTGGTTCATCTCAACCCAAACCTTGGTCGCTAGACGACGGTTTTTAGGCAACACGCCACTCGCCATGCTGATCATCTCTTCTTTATCTTTTAATAAGAAGAAGATCAGCAGCGGCACAAGAATCAAGTAAACCGCAAGCGTAGCCAAGCTCACAAGAGAAGCCAAAGAACCTTTAACAACACTTTCACCAAAGCCTAATGCTTTGTTTTTCGCGTTAGACACAATCGATTCAACGATCTGCAAGTTTGCTAACTCAGGATAGCGCTCAGGAATCGTCGCGATGAACTTCTGTAAGCCGCCATACATACTTGGAATATCATTGATGAGGTTACCCACTTGCTCCCAAATGGTAGGCACTAAACCAAACAGCGCCAGCAACATCAGGCTAAAGAACATCATGATCACCAACATCACCGAAGGCGTTCTTGGAACACCGAGTCTTTGAAGTTGGGTAACAGGCCACTCAAGCAAATAAGCCAACACAATTGCAACCAAGAGTGGCGCAATTAGGTGACCAAAGAAGTAGATCGTAATAAAGCCGAAGAGAATGATGGCAACCAAACTGACAGCATGGGGATCAGAGAAACGTCGTTTATACCAACGATTGACCATTTCAAGCATCTGACTGCAATTCCTTTTTAGTGACGAGGAGATGATGGTAATTAGAGCAAACCTCAGTGATGACGTCATAGGCTTGCTTAGACAAATAAGTAACAATATCTTTCATCGAACTGTTATCAGACACATAAATTGACAATGACTGCCCTACTTCTAACTTTACACTGTGACGCTTGGCTAATAATAGCGCCATTGGACAGCGCTCTTGGCGTAAATCTAGAATATTAGGTGTCATTCTTGAGCTCGATGCTTATTATAAGGGTCGTATTGTAATCTGTTTTTGAAAACGCGCCATCATTCATTCATCCTCCTTCATGATAGCGCACGCACTTGGCAAAGGTTAAATCAGATAAAGAACCAATTTCCATTGCACTTGTCTTACTGTCAGAAGAAACGGAGTATTACTGACTAATATGTTTAAACGCGCTCGCTCAATTGCTTGCTTATGCATCGCAGCTACATTAAGCACCCCAACTATGGCGAATACCAATAGTTTGGAGCTACCAGATATCGGTACCGCTGCTGGCGGCACACTCACTATCGACCAAGAGCTTATCTATGGTGATGCCTACATGCGCATCATCAGAAGTAGCCAGCCTATCGTAAACGACCCAGTTCTAAATCTATATATTGATACTCTTGGCCATCGTCTGGTCGCGAACGCAAATGATGTAAAGACACCTTTCCAGTTCTTTATGATCCGTGACCGCAACATCAACGCCTTTGCTTTCTTTGGTGGTTATGTTGCTTTGCACTCAGGTCTATTCCTGCATGCACAATCTGAAAGTGAATTAGCTTCTGTATTAGCGCACGAAATCGCGCACGTAACCCAACGTCACTTAGCGCGTAGTATGGAAGACCAAGCGCGCCGCTCTCCAGCAACCATTGCAGCGCTAGCAGCCTCTGTATTACTGGCAATTGCAGCTCCTGAAGCCGGCATTGCAGCCCTAACGGCAACGACTGCGGGTAATATGCAAAGCCAAATCAACTACACCCGTAGTAATGAAAAAGAAGCCGACCGCTTTGGTATCAACACGCTAGCAAAAGCTGGGTTTGATGTGAATGCGATGCCACGTTTCTTTGGCCGTTTAGCTGATGAATATCGCTATGCGAGCACACCACCGCCAATGCTACTGACTCACCCATTACCAGAAGACCGAATTACCGATTCACGTGCTCGTGCTCGTAGTTACCCGCCACTGAAACTGGCTCCCTCTCTGGACTACCACCTAGCAAGAGCCCGCATTGTTGCGCGCTATGCTGGCATTAATAATGATGCTGCTCTTGATTGGTTTGAGCGTCAGCTAAAGAAAGCCCCTAAAGCTTTGGTTCCGTCATTAGAATATGGCCAAGCACTGGTTTACCTAGACTCTAAAAAATTAGACAAAGCAGAGCCCATCCTGAACAAGCTGATTAACAGCGATCCAACCAACCTGTTTTATCTAGATGCTATTTCGGATCTGCACATCGAGAAGAAGCAGCCTGAGATTGCGATTAAAGAACTTAAATCGGCACTGGTTCGTCAACCAAACAACCCGGTTCTGACCATTAACTACGCCAACGCACTGATTGAAAATGAAGATCTTCAAGAAGCGGTTCGCGTATTGCAGCGTTACACGCACGATAACCCGAATGACACCAATGGCTGGCACTTACTTTCAAAAGTAAATACGAGCCTTGGTAATAGCGACGAAGAACTGGCTGCTCGTGCAGAAATTTTGGCACTGCAAGCCAACTGGAACAAAGCGATTCAGTACTACACGCAAGCAAGCCAAATCGCAGAATTAGGAAGCCTAAAACAAGCACGCTACGACGCTCGAATTGATCAGCTAATGATTCAACGAGAGCGCTTCTTGTCGCTACAATAGAGTGTTTACTGGTAACGCTCGTTGCCAGTATAAAAAGAAAGCTCAACGTTACACAAAAAAGAAGTCACCTATGGTGGCTTCAGCTAAACAATTAAATCAAAAATAATAATGAGGAAGAACCATGTCTGTCGTGATTTATCATAACCCACGCTGCTCAAAGAGCCGTCAAACTCTAGAAGTGCTTCAGGAAAACGGCGTACAGCCAGAGGTCATCAAATACCTGGAGACTCCGTTAACAGTTGAACAGCTGAAAGTACTGTTCACTCAGCTTGGTTTTGACAGTGTTCGCGACATGATGCGCACCAAAGAAGCGGACTACAAAGAAGCAAACCTTGGCGATGCTTCAGTTACTGATGAAGATCTTTTCGCCGCGATGGCAACCAATCCAAAACTGTTTGAGCGCCCAGTCGTTGTCGCGAACAACAAAGCAAAAATTGGTCGTCCACCAGAGCAAGTGCTAGAGATTCTGTAATCCAATATGAGCATTAACATTCTTATTCTTTATTACAGTCGCCACGGCAACACACAAGCTCTAGCAAGGCAGATTGCACGAGGGGTTGAATCCATCCCGAACTGCGAAGCTATGCTAAGGACGGTGAACGACGTGTACACAGTAGAAGAGCAGCCTGATTCGCGTTATCAACCAACCGATCCTATTGCCTCGTTACAAGAACTTCGATCTTGTGATGGTTTGGCGCTAGGCAGTCCGGTTTGGTTTGGTAACATGGCCGGGCCAATGAAGCACTTTTGGGATAGCACGACATCAATGTGGATCAATGGTGATCTCATCGATAAGCCAGCTTGCGTATTTACCTCTTCTTCGTCATTGCATGGTGGTCAAGAGACAACACAACAAAGCATGATGTTGCCCCTGCTTCATCACGGCATGTTAGTCGTGGGCATCCCCTACTCAGAACCGGCGCTGCACACCACTCAAACTGGTGGTACGCCTTATGGTGCAAGCAGTACTGGAGAGAGCGCTTCACTTAGCAAAGAAGAGATTGAGTTGGCGCAAAACCTAGGTAAACGCCTAGCGCGCATCGCAATAAATCAGAAGGGAATTTCTCAATGATGTATATGCCAGAGAAGGCTATGTCTCCCAAAACCAAGCTATTTCGCTACCTTGCTTTAGCGGGCAACTTGTCGCTTTTATTCTGGGTGGTGGCTTGGCAGATGACGCTTTCACCGCACCCTCATCTCAGTAATGTCACACTGGCGATTGCTTGGGCTATCCCGCTGTTATTGCCATTACCGGGCATTTTAGCAGGAAAACCTTATACGCACGCATGGGCAAATTTCGTCTTGATGCTCTATTTCCTACACGCATTAACTATCTTGTATGTAGACGATGGTGAACGTTTATTAGCGGCTGTAGAACTGCTTCTGACGACTCTAGGTTTCGCGGGCAATATCTTATTTACTCGCTTTAGAGCCAAAGAGTTAGGCATCAAGTTGAAGCGTCTTTCTGAAGTAGAAAAGAGAGAAAAAGCTAAGTTCGAGCAATAATATTGAGCCCATGCTTTTAAACTGACCGCTTACAAACAAAAAGCCCTGCGAGATTGCTCTTGCAGGGCTTTTTTCAAGTTTTCATTTCAATCAGTCATGTCAGCTGACAATTATGAGCGAACCCACTCGTATACCAAGCTTGGCTTAGCATGTACTGGCGCAGTGATGGTTAGATCTTCTGTACTAGAATCCTCTAACGTTGCGTCAGGCGTATTCGTTAGCTCAGCATCCTCAGATACCTCGTTGCCCTTAATCACTTGTACGCCTGAGTCAGTTTCGTCACCAACGACTTCAGCAGCGTCTGTTGAATCATCACCTACAGACATTGTGTTGTCTTGAGTTTCAAATTCAGGGCTCACTTCAGGCTCAATGTAAGATTCTTCAACCTTCGCAACTTGGCGAATACTTGCTACTTCTTGCTCAAACTCTTGTTGAGTCGACAATAAGTGAATTCGGAAAGTGACTTCGTTGTTCTGAATCTTCAGAATATCTAGGCTTGCCACCGAGTTTAGACGCTTAAGTGCGTTCTCTAACTGGAAGAAGTCTTGAGCATTATTCAGGCTAATAAACTGCGTTAAAATCGATTCTGATGACTCACTCGCTACCGTCACAGCACTTTTGCCTGCGTAGTAGTTACTGATTTGGTCAACTAACTTCTTAGAAGTCGTGTCGCTGTTACCCGATAGTGAACCACTTACAGGCGATGTTGGTGCACTCGTCAATTGACTTGGCTTTTGATCGTATAGAGCCCAACGTAGGCCTGAAGATTGAGCCTTTATCACCAACACAGCATCAACAGGATAACGCTGACTCGCTTTACTGATTGGCGTAACAAAGCTACCCCACAAATCAGAAGTCGCAATACCCGTAATATCGTCAAAGTCACCCACAGGCAGCGTTAGAGGCAAGCCACGCTCTTTTGCGTTAGCTTGTAAGCTAGCTGCTAACTGTGAGTTAGAGTGTTCCCATACGATGTTCTTATCGTAGTTGTCCTCTTCCACCAGCCAAACAAGGATGTTTGAACGCGTGTCAGGCCAGTAAGGTAACTGTGCTTGAGTCAATAGCGAACGGATTTGAGCACCGTTAAAACGCATACGCAATGTTGAGTGGTCATTGCTTTCACCAAAACTCATTTGAGACATGTACTGCGAACTCTTGCGCATCGCCTTTTGAATCGTCTCATTCGAAGCGACATCAGTTTGGCCGGTCGCACGTATCAATACCTGCTCCATACCTGTATTTCTTGCCACTTGTTCTGGCTGTTTGTCTTCAGCGTTAATCGCAACTTCAGCACTAAAAATATCTACTTGAGTTAAGGCATAACTCGGAGAGGCTAATAGTCCCATCAACAACAATGCTATGTAGCGCATACTGATCCTAATATTCAAATCTTGTGCCTAGATGATAAGCAACTATGGATTGAGGGGCAAGGTCGATAGAGCCCACTGTGTTTAATAACCACAAAATATCACCTGGCCATGATAAATCGCTCACTTATAAACTGAATTTCTAGGGCTTAGATGGATATAAAACATCATTAAGATAAATAAATTTGATCTATTTGGTGTGGCAATCGATTGCTAAGTGATAGAATCCCGCGAATTTTATTTTTCGCTTTTCATATAACGACCATTTTAAGGACATAACATGAAAAATGCTCTGCAAGGTGCGCAAATGCTGTTTGTAGCATTTGGTGCGCTTGTACTCGTGCCGCTACTAACAGGACTTGACCCCAACGTTGCACTCTTTGGCGCAGGTATCGGTACCCTTTTATTCCAACTTATTACACGCCGTTCAGTGCCAATCTTCTTAGCATCTTCTTTTGCATTCATCGCGCCTATCATGTTTGGTATTCAAACTTGGGGTGTCGGTGCAACCATGGGCGGCTTGATGGCGGCGGGTGTTGTGTATGTACTAATGGGCGCGTTAATTAAAGTTCGTGGCGTTGGCTTCATCCATAAACTGCTTCCACCTGTAGTGGTTGGCCCTGTGATCATGGTTATCGGTTTAGGCCTTGCGCCTGTTGCGGTTAACATGGCGCTAGGTAAGACAGGCGATGGTGCGGTTCAGCTTGTTGATGCAGACGCTGCCCTGTGGATCTCTTCAATTTCACTGTTAGTGACGATTGTCATCAGTGTGTTTTCAAAAGGCTTCCTTAAGCTACTGCCAATCTTCGGTGGTATTGTTGCGGGTTACATCACCAGCTTGGTATACGGCGCGGTAGACTTCACTCCAGTAGCGCAAGCATCGTGGTTAGCACTACCAAACTTCACAACGCCAGAGTTCAACATCAACGCTATCTTTTTTATGGTATTTGTCGCGATTGCACCTGCCGTTGAACACGTAGGTGACATGCTGGCGATTTCTAACGTGACGGGTAAAGACTACCTTAAGAAACCTGGCCTGCACCGCACAATCACAGGTGACGGCGTGGCAACAATAGCTGCTTCTATGCTGGGCGCTCCACCAAACACAACTTACAGTGAAGTAACAGGCGCAGTAATGCTTACCAAAGCATTTAACCCTGTAATCATGACTTGGGCTGCAGTAACCGCTATCGTTCTTGCATTGGTTGGTAAGCTAGGCGCATTACTGCAAACCATTCCGGTTCCAGTGATGGGCGGTATCATGATTCTTCTGTTTGGCTCTATCGCAACCGTAGGTCTTAACACGCTAATCAAGAACAACGTTGACCTTCACAAATCACGTAACCTTGTGATTGTGGGCATTACTTTAGTCTTTGGTATTGGCGGCATGGCCTTTGGTATCGGTGACTTCAGCCTACAGGGCGTAAGCTTGTGCGGTATCGTAGCGATTCTACTTAACCTAGTACTTCCAGAAGAGCTAGGTGACAACACTGTGGTAGACAAAGCTCAAATCGATTGATCCATCGGTAAGGCTAGATTCAAAAGAATCACAAACCAACAAGATCAAAAAAGGGAGAGCATTGAATGCTCTCCCTTTTTATTAATACGGCTAATTCAGCGAGTTAAGAAACGATTTAGAGTCACTTAAGCTGAAACCGAATTACTTAGTACCGAAGATCTTATCACCAGCATCGCCAAGACCAGGAACAATGTAACCCTTGTCGTTTAGCTTCTCATCGATTGCAGCTGTGTAAAGTTCAACATCTGGGTGCGCTTTTTCTAGAGCCGCAATACCTTCAGGAGCCGCTACAAGAACAAGAATCTTGAAGTGCTTACAACCTTTCTCTTTCATTAAGTCGATAGTCGCGATCATAGAACCACCCGTTGCAAGCATTGGGTCTACCACTAGAGCGATACGCTCATCGATGTTAGATGCAAGCTTGTTGAAATATGGAACTGGCTCAAGCGTTTCTTCGTCACGGTAGATACCAACAACGCTGATACGTGCGCTTGGGATGTGCTCAAGAACACCGTCCATCATGCCTAGACCAGCACGTAGGATTGGCACTACTGTTACTTTTTTACCTTTAATTTGGTCAACTTCAACTGGGCCGTCCCAACCATTAATAGTTACACGTTCAGTTTCAAAGTCTGATGTCGCTTCGTATGTTAGAAGGCTACCCACTTCTGTCGCTAGCTCACGAAAACGCTTAGTGCTAATCTCACCTTCACGCATCAGGCCAATTTTATGTTTTACTAGCGGGTGTTTCACTTCAACAACTTTCATTTCCAACTCCGGCAATATTTAAACAAACCTGTAGATTATACACGAACTCTAAGGTTATTTCAGAATCTTTATTCTAATAAAAAAAACCGCGCAAACGTTTGCTCTTCATATTCAAGCCCTGTTAGAATAGCGCCGTTTTCACATCCAACTTAAGTTCGAGGACTATCCCGTGAGTGGTAATACTTCTTCTCTAAGCTACAAAGACGCTGGTGTTGATATCGACGCAGGTAATGCACTAGTAGACCGTATTAAAGGTGCTGTTAAACGCACTCGTCGCCCTGAAGTAATGGGCGGTATTGGTGGCTTTGGCGCCCTATGTGAACTTCCAACGAAATACAAAGAGCCAGTACTTGTTTCAGGTACTGATGGTGTTGGTACTAAACTTCGCCTTGCTTTGGATCTGAAAAAACACGACACCATTGGTATCGACCTAGTGGCAATGTGTGTGAACGACCTAATCGTTCAAGGTGGTGAGCCTCTATTCTTCCTAGACTACTACGCAACAGGTAAGCTAGATGTAGACACAGCAGCAGACGTTGTTTCTGGCATCGCTGAAGGTTGTGTTCAAGCTGGTTGTGCACTTATCGGTGGTGAAACTGCTGAAATGCCAGGCATGTACGAAGGCGACGACTACGATGTAGCTGGCTTCTGTGTTGGTGTTGTAGAAAAAGCGGACATCATTGACGGCACTAAAGTAGCAGCAGGCGACGCACTTATCGCTGTTGGCTCAAGTGGTCCACACTCAAACGGTTACTCTTTAATTCGTAAAGTCCTAGAAGTTTCTGGTGCTGATAAGAATGAAGAACTAGAAGGTCGCACTATCGGTGAGCACCTACTAGAACCAACTAAGATTTACATCAAATCAGCGCTTAAGATGATTGCAGAGCATGACATTCATGCTATCTCACACATCACAGGTGGTGGTTTCTGGGAAAACATCCCACGCGTACTTCCTGAAGGTACTAAAGCAGTCATTGATGGCAAGAGCTGGGAATGGCCTGCTATCTTCAACTGGCTACAAGAGAAAGGTAACGTGGAGACATTCGAAATGTACCGTACTTTCAACTGTGGTGTAGGCCTAGTTGTTGCTCTACCTAAAGATCAAGCAGACGCTGCTGTTGAACTACTGAAAGCTGAAGGCGAAAACGCTTGGGTTATCGGTGAGATCGCAAACGCTGAAGCTGGCGAAGAGCAAGTTGAAATTAAATAAGTGATACGCTCACTTACTTAGTTAATCAATGAGGACCTAATGGTCCTCATTTTGCTATTTAGCCCGCAGAAAACCTTAGTTTATGTAGGTACATTGTAAACAATTCAGTTAATCAATCGTATGACCCACTCTATGAAAAACAATCACTCAAATAAAACCAGTCACTCTCAGAAAAACATCGTTGTGTTAGTTTCAGGAAGCGGAAGTAACTTACAGGCTATTTTAGATGCCTGCGATAGCGATATGATTGATGCATCGGTTAAAGCTGTCTTCTCAAACAAAGCAGAGGCTTTTGGATTAGAACGAGCGAAAACCGCAGGTGTTGACGCTCATTCAGTGAATCCAAAAGACTTTGGTTCACGTGAAGAGTTTGACCATGAATTGATGGTTCAGATCGATGCTTACCAGCCAGATTTAATCGTACTCGCTGGCTACATGCGAATCCTGAGTTCAGAGTTTGTTCGTCACTATGCAGGGAAAATGGTCAACATCCACCCTTCTCTGTTGCCGAAATACCCAGGCCTACACACCCACCAGCGTGCCATTGATGCGCAAGACAAAGAACACGGTACTAGCGTCCACTTTGTTACCGAGGAGCTCGATGGCGGCCCTGTGATCTTGCAAGCTAAGGTGCCGGTATTTGAAGATGATGATGCTGATATGTTGGCAAGCCGAGTGCTGACTCAAGAACACTGCATTTACCCTATGGTCTGCAAGTGGTTCGCGGAAGACCGTTTATCAATGGTCAATGGACAGGCTGTGTTAGACGGTAAAGCATTAGGTAAACACGGTTACGCAGAAGAGTAATTCGTCAAACGACTCTCAGACAACAAATTACTGAAAAACAAAAAGGCCGCTTACTGACTGGTTAGTGCAGTAAGCGGCCTTCGTTTGTTCGGGTTCAAGCAATACGATCTACAGCATTAGCTTAATGGCTCTGTCGGTGCTTGGCTCGCTACCTTTTTCGGCGCATAAGCAACATCTTCTAACGCTTGATGGTTGTTGCCAATCAGCTCACCAAAATGAAACAGTGCGTATTCGCCCGGCTTCATTCTAAACCACTGTTCATTGTCCGTAAGAGGTTGAGTTGCTACCACCGTCACCACATCATTTGGCGTAGTCTCTTCTTGGAAGTTTATCTCAACATCTTCATCAATCAGGCTCGCATTACCAAAAGGTGCGCGTCTGGTTATCCAGTACAAATGATTCGTACAGTAGGTCATCACGTACTCGCCATCACTGAGTAACATGTTGAAGACGCCTTTCTCTCTTAGCTGATCACAACACTCAGCGACAAAGCGGAACATACCTTCCATATCTTGAGGTGGCTCAGGGAAACGCTCTTCAAGTTGTTTGAGTAGCCAACAGAAAGAGAGTTCACTGTCTGTCTCGCCAACCGGTCTGAAACGACCACTGGTCAGATCGTCATAATCCGTTAATTGACCATTGTGAGCAAAGGTCCAGTATCGCCCCCAAAGCTCACGAGTAAAAGGGTGTGTATTCTCTAGATTAACACCACCACGGTTCGCTTGACGGATATGACTGACAACGGCTTGGCTTTTAATTGGGTAGTTTTGAACCAACTCAGCAATCTTTGATTCACAGCTAGGGTTAGGATCTTTAAATGTACGAAAACCCTTTCCCTCATAGAAGGTAATACCCCAGCCATCACGATGCGGGCCAGTATTGCCTCCACGCTGCATAAGACCAGTAAAGCTAAAACAAATATCAGTTGGCACATTCGCGCTCATACCGAGCAATTCACACATGGTTTAATCTACTCCCTATTAAAACCAATGGAGCCACAAACATGGGTTCCAAATGTCTGTAAAACTATTATTCCATCTCTTTTTCGACAAGCTGAATCACAATGTGGATGATCTTAATGTGAATCTCTTGGATGCGATCTGCGTAGCCAAAGTGTGGTACTCGGATTTCGATATCCGCACAACCCGCCATTTTACCGCCATCTTTACCCGTCAACGCAATAGTCTTCATGCCTTTCGCTTGAGCCGCTTCAATCGCTTTTAGAATATTGGCAGAGTTACCTGAAGTCGACAGACCGAACAACACATCACCTTTACGACCCACCGCTTCTACATAGCGAGAAAACACGTGGTCGTAGCCAAAATCATTACTCACACAAGATAAGTGGCTAGGGTCTGAAATCGCAATGCCAGCGTAGCCCGGGCGATTTTCACGGTATCGGCCTGTTAGCTCTTCCGCGAAGTGCATCGCATCACAGTGTGAGCCACCGTTACCACAAGAAAGCACTTTGCCTTCTTGTTTGAATGAGTCAGCAATCATCTTTGCAGCCGCTTCAATTTGAGCAATGTTGTGATCATCACTCAAGAACTTATTCAGAACGTCAGCAGCTTCGTTTAATTCACTTTTGATTAGGTCTTGGTACATAAGGCTTATCTCTTATTTTTTTGACGCAGCTTAAAGTGCGTGAAATGAGAACTGAGGGTTTTCCCCTCTTTATAGCTGAGTTTACCCACAAACATGAAATAGTGTCGACACTTAAGCCCAAAGATTGCCACCTTAATTAACTTGTCGTTGTAAATCCGTCCAAATATTCGCCACCAACCTCTCACAATTAGAACTTTAACTCTATTGAGATCACTTTTTACTCACCTTGGAGTTTTACAAATATTTAATATTTTGTTTACAATTGACTGGTTAGACCTCTTACCTAAAACTTAATAACAATAAGTGATCTCTGAAAAGGAAATCGATCATGAATATATTGCTCTCCCTACTCGGCATGACCGCCATCTTAGGCGTCTGTCTTTACCATAGAGTTAGTCTGGTACGTGCATTAGTTGTATTAACCGGCGCAATGGTAGCATTAACACTGCTTGGCGGCGTGGCTGTTACCGGCTGGCTTTGCTATCTATTAGCCGTTGCGATCTTTGCTGTACCGACCATTCGTCAGACACTGATCAGCCAAAAAGCACTCTCTTTATTTAAGAAAGTTCTACCGGCGATGTCTCAGACAGAAAAAGAAGCACTAGAAGCCGGCACAGTATGGTGGGAAGCAGAGCTGTTCAAAGGCAAACCTGAATGGAAGAAACTTCAGAACATTGCTGACCCGAAACTCTCTGAAGCTGAGCAAGCGTTTTTAGATGGTCCAGTAAATATCGTGTGTGAAATGGTCAATGATTACCAAGTCACTCATGAGCTTGCTGATTTGCCACCAGAAGTATGGCAATACCTGAAAGACCATAAATTCTTCGCCATGATCATCAAGAAAAAATACGGCGGCTTAGAGTTCTCAGCTTACGCTCAATCTTTGGTTCTACAGAAGCTAACAGGCGTTTCTAGTGTATTGTCATCGACGGTTGGCGTACCTAACTCATTAGGCCCTGGTGAGCTTTTACAACACTACGGTACAGAAGAACAAAGAAACCACTACCTGCCTCGCCTAGCGGAAGGTAAAGAGATCCCTTGTTTCGCACTAACTAGCCCAGAAGCTGGCTCAGACGCTGGCTCTATTCCAGATTACGGTGTGGTTTGTAAAGGCGACTGGCAAGGCGAAGAAGTACTCGGCATGCGCCTAACTTGGAACAAGCGTTACATCACTCTCGCGCCTGTCGCGACGGTATTAGGCTTAGCTTTTAAACTTCGTGACCCGGATGGCCTGCTTGGTGATCAAAAAGATCTTGGTATCACTTGTGCGCTTATCCCAACGGATTTAAAAGGCGTAGAGATTGGCAACCGCCACTTCCCACTAAACGTACCTTTCCAAAATGGCCCGACGCAAGGCGACGATATCTTCGTGCCTATCGATTTCATCATTGGCGGTCAGAAAATGGCCGGTCAAGGCTGGCGTATGCTGGTTGAGTGCCTGTCGGTTGGTCGTGGTATCACACTGCCTTCAAACTCAACTGGTGGCATCAAGTCTGCCGCGCTTGCAACTGGCGCTTACGCTCGTATCCGCCGTCAGTTCAAACAGCCTATTGGCCGCATGGAAGGGGTTGAAGAGCCACTTGCACGCCTTGCAGGTAACGCTTATGTAATGGACGCAGCAAGTAACCTAACCGTCGCAGGTATTGACCTTGGCGAAAAGCCTTCGGTTATCTCTGCAATCGTTAAGTACCATTGTACGCACCGTGGCCAACGCAGCATCATTGATGCGATGGATATCGTCGGTGGTAAAGGCATTTGTTTAGGCCCATCGAACTTCCTAGCTCGTGGCTACCAAGGCTCACCTATCGCGATTACGGTTGAAGGCGCAAACATCCTGACTCGTTCAATGATCATCTATGGTCAAGGTGCGATTCGCTGTCACCCTTACGTACTGAACGAAATGGAAGCGGCTTATTCTGAAAGCAGCGATGCGCTTGATAAGTTTGATTCAGCGTTAGCAGGGCACGTTAGCTTTACGATGAGCAACCTAGTCCGCAGCTTGTGGTTTGGTTTAACCGATGGTCGTGGTTCTGATGCGCCAACACCTTCAAATAAAACAGATAAACAGACACAGCGTTACTACCAACAGCTAAACCGCTACAGTGCAAACCTAGCGCTACTGTCTGATATTTCAATGGCAGTTCTAGGCGGATCACTGAAGCGTAGAGAACGTTTATCAGCAAGACTGGGTGATATCTTAAGTCAACTTTACCTCGGTTCAGCAACGTTGAAGCGCTTTGAAAGTGAAGGCAGCCACGCTGAAGATCTACCGTTAGTACATTGGGGGATGCAAGATAGCTTACGTCAGACTGAAGTGGCGATTGATGAATTCTTAGCGAACTTCCCTAACCCTGTGATTGGTCGTCTGCTTCGTGTTGTGCTAATGCCATTTGGTCGTATCCGTCGTGCTCCAAACGACAAGCTCGATAGCAAAGTTGCGCACATTCTACAAACACCAAGCGAAACACGCTCTCGTATAGGTCGCGGCCAATACCTAGAAGCGACGGAATACAACCCAGTAGGTAAGATTGAAAAAGCGCTAGAAGTGATTCTTCAAGCTGAACCTCTGTTCGACAAAGTCTGCAAAGAGACACATCAAAAACGTGCCTTCTTACGACTTGATCTTGTTGCTCAGTTGGGACTTGAGAAAGGTATCTTAACGCAAGACGAAGCAAATCTTCTGATTAGCGCTGAGGAACATAGACTGTACACGATTAACGTGGATGACTTCTCACCAGAGGAGCTTGCAGCAAAATCTCAGTACCCAGACCAATCGATTGATAACGTCGCTTAAGGCCAGAAAAAGAAACAAAAACGGGACTACTATGAGTCCCGTTTTTTTGTTCATGATTTCGTTGCCACAAATTCCAATGCTTTATCTAGCAGCTTATTCTCTCTAGACAATCTAATCATCTAAGCGAGTTACTTGGGCGCCTTGAGCTGCATCTCAGGTAACGCTTTTTTCTTCGCCTTGACCTTACGAACCACAAACCAAATCAACAAGCCCAATAGAATAGCGACCACATTACCCACCGCAATAATGATCATACTGCGCTGTCTGTCATCTTCACGTTTTTGAAGGATCATCAACTCTGTTGCGATACGCTTCTGTTCAGCAAGAGCTTCTTCTTGAAGACGTCGTGACTCTGCTAAGTCGATATCTTCAACAACGCTGTACGACTGCTCGGTAATTGGAAAAATCAGCGGGCGCTGACTTGAAGCATCAGTGGCATAAACCATCCCTGACCAATTATAAATTCCTAAATCGCCATTATAAGGCACCTCTAAAGCGACTTTCATTGCGTCGACTTCAGCTTGCCCCTGCTTGTACATCACATATTCATCAGAAGCCTTGTGCTCAACATGAACCGCTAACGAGCTCGGTGCGATCATCCCCTGTTCACCAGACACCACAATAGTATGAGGTAAACCCTCTTTTCGTGATTGAATGAAGGTGCTAGTGATCGGTGTTGGGTAAACCAAGACTTCTTGCTCTTGCGCTCGCAGGAACACGCCATTACCAGAGGTAATACGCGCTCGGTATTTACCGGGCTCGATATCAATTGGCAAAGAGACAGTGAACACACCATCTCCGGCCTTTTCATCAAGATCAGCGCCATCATCGGCAAACTCGCCCATCACAACCGGCACCGGGCGCGCTTCTCTCACCAAAGACTCTTCGTTTTCAACAAACTTAGTAAAGGTAACCTTAAGCTTCACGCGATCGAGAAAATCGCGCAGCACCAGCGGCTTGCCATCAGAAGTCAGTCGAGCGGTAAATTTGATGCGCTCTGTTTGATACAACTTATCTGGGAACTCATTAGCATCCAAAACAAGATGAGACAGCAGCTTGATATTGTTCTTAGGGGAAACTTTACCTATCGCTTGCCAAGGGCCGGGCATCGGATTGTCGATAGAGATAATGTCCATGGACGATTCTTCGTACCAACGGACATTATCAGCATTACGCCAAGAGTAGTATTTCTTGCCATCAGGGCGAACCAAAACGACAGGTTTAGAGTTATCGGCTCGATAAATCACAAAGGTGACTTGTTCAATACTGGGATCAACTCTAAAACGGTTGTCCAATAAACTCATAACGGATTCTGTTGCTGCATGTAAGCCAAAACTTAACAGCAATAAGCAACCGGTAGCCAATACCCTTAACATACTTTCTCCCTACTGACGCCAGAGGCAGCTTCCGCTTTTCTCGACGAGATCTAAACGACTTTGATGCGCTTCTACTTCATCGGCCGTAGCTCGTAAAACCTTTAGGGATTTTCGACCACTTTCTACTCTTCGTATGCTTTCGGCTTCGCCTTCCTGTTGACCAGCGTTAAATTGCAGCGAAGTTTGACCACCCGTCATCAATAAGTAGACGTCGGCTAGGATCTCCGCATCGAGCAATGCGCCGTGGAGAGTACGGTGCGAGTTATCGATACCGTAACGGTCACATAAGATATCTAGGTTGTTTCTTTTACCTGGGAATATCTTCTTCGCCATTGCCAAGGTATCGGTAACTTTACAGTAGTCATCCGTTTTACCTATCGCTGGGTTGAGCTTCTCAAACTCATAGTCCATGAAGCCCGTATCGAAGGGCGCGTTATGAGCCACCAGCTCCGCACCTTTGATAAAGTCGAGAAACTCTTTATGAATGTCTTGGTATTCAGGCTTATCAATCAAGAATTCATCGGTAATACCGTGAACGCCAATCGCCTCTTCTTGAATCGCACGATCGGGCTTGATGTAGACGTGGAAATGACGCCCGGTCAGCCTACGGTTGATGATCTCTACTGCACCAATTTCAACGATGCGGTGACCCATATAGTGAGGGCCACCTTCTGTATTCATACCGGTGGTTTCGGTATCGAGTACAACAATGCGCTTATTTTCGTTCGAACTGTTTTTTTCGTTCGTGCTTTGTTCTGGAGTGCTACTGGTATTCATAAGGATAACTGTGTCAGACTATGCCGATAATGTGCTTGAGGTAATAGTATCAAATCATGACGAAACAAGTTGAAATTTTCACTGATGGTTCTTGTTTAGGCAACCCTGGTCCCGGCGGCTATGGCATCGTACTTCGCTACAAAAAAGTCGAGAAGACGCTAGCAGAAGGTTTCACGCTAACAACCAATAACCGTATGGAAATGCTCGCCGCTGTCGTGGCTCTGCAAACCCTCAAAGAACCTTGCTCTGTGATTCTGACCACAGATAGCCAATACGTGCGTCAAGGCATCACACAGTGGATTCATAACTGGAAAAAGCGTGACTGGAAAACAGCCGACAAGAAACCGGTTAAAAATGCCGATCTGTGGCAAAGGCTCGATAAAGAAACCGCTCGCCATAACGTTGATTGGCGCTGGGTAAAAGGACACGCCGGACACAGAGAAAACGAAATGTGTGATGATTTAGCGCGAAATGCAGCGGAGAATCCGACTCTAGAAGATACGGGCTATCAACCAAGCTAATCGTCTTTTTAATTAGACGCACATTTAAGAAAGCGATTTATAATTTCTTAAACTAATTGACAATTTCTCAATCGAATTGATAGATGAAAAGCCGACAACTAATCGGCTTTTTCTGTTTTTAGCGGATATGACGCTTTGGCTGAATCCATTGTACGGCGCGTATTGGTTCTAAAACTTGCCCCAACAGGCGAGAAACGTCGCTTAAGGTGCCAATGTGGTTTGATGGGTTTTAGCGGGTAAGTACGCTTGCGAGCAACAATAAAGTATTGGCTTCCGGCGAAGGATGCACAACCACCTAAGCTGTTCTCCAACCACGTCCACATCGCTTGATACTTACTCATCGGAAACAGCGCGTAGGTGTCACAATGAATTACTTCATAGTTAAGTACACCTAACCAGTCTTTAATTCGACTTGGCGTGTACATACGCCCACTCCAAGGCAAGCTGTTCTTTCGCCAAGGCATCAAACTGGCAAGCCCAGTGACACTGATTGGGTTGAAGCCCGTGATAATGATATAGCCATCGTCCATCATCACTCGATCGACTTCTCTCAATAAGCGATGCGGGTCATTGCTATAATCTAGCTGATGACTCAGTACTACAACATCAAAGCTTTTCTCCAAAAAGGGTAAATTATAGCCATCCGCTATCACATTATGTAATGGGTTCTGGATATCTAGGTTTACTTGATGTTGAATGTTGCATGTGCAGCTAGAAATCTCACTACTGAGGCCACCGAGCTTGAGCATATGGTAACCAAATAGCTTTGGGCACCACTCATCGAGTCGAGTTTGAATAGATTCTCTCAACCAGTCCCCATTGTGCAATTGCGCCCAAGTGTAAGGACGTTCAAACTTCTTTCTGCTACGTGCTGGCTTCATCAATAATCTGTCTCACTTATTCTGTCGCACTAATAGTGACTGGAGAACCAATAATGTTACATATCAAAAGCATACCTGCATTTAACGACAATTACATCTGGCTGATTCAAAATAGCGATCGCCGTTGTGCTGTCGTCGACCCTGGTGATGCGGCTCCAGTATTAGAGTACTTGGCACACCATGAGCTAACTTTAGATGCAATCTTGATTACACACCACCACCACGATCACATTGGTGGTGTTCCAGAACTCGTTAGACAATTTCCCGGCGTGGATGTTGTCGGTCCAAGGAATGAACCTATCCCTACCTTAACTCATCCGGTCGATGATGGTGATCAATTAGAACTGTTTGGCGAAGTATTCCTCGTCCTAGGGCTCAGTGGCCATACTGCGGGTCATATTGGTTATGTGGGCGATGCCAAACTGTTTTGTGGTGATGTGTTGTTCTCTGCGGGCTGTGGCCGAATCATGGAAGGCACACCACAACAGATGTTCGATGCACTGAATAAGATCACGGCTCTGCCTCAAGAAACCGAAGTTTATTGTGCACATGAGTACACTGCAGCCAATATCGCTTTCGCATTAGCCGTAGAGCCTGATAACCAACATTTGCAGCAATATCGCGACCAAGTGAACCGACTTCGCGCTCAAAATAAGTCGACCATCCCCACAAATTTGAGACAAGAGAAGTTTGTGAACCCCTTCCTGCGCTATACCGAGCCAAGTGTAGTGAAATCAGTGTCTAATCGCACCGAGCAGACCGATCCTTTATCGGTATTCACCGCTTTACGTGCGTGGAAGAACGAATTTTAACAAATACAGACTTGTCACTCATAGGGGGTGGCAAGTATTATCATCGGCCGTTAATTAAAAAGGCTGTAACATGCGAGTTAAGTACAGCTGGGCTTTGGTATTACTACTTTCTGGTTGCCAATTAACTCAGTCAGAGAATCCAGACCAAGCTTCCGAGCAAACCAACACATCTCCTACTAAAGAAGTTTCTCAAGCGAACGTTTCATCAGAAGCAACAGCCAAAGAAGATCAAAAAGTTGAAGCACCTGTCGTTACTCCACAAACACAAGAAGATGTTTGGAAACGCATTGCGATGCAACTTGAAATGGAAGTGCCAGACCAAAAGAAGGTCGACTACTACCGAACTTGGTATCTCAAGCACCCGAGTCATCTAAAAACAGTATCAAAGCGTGCTGAACCTTTCTTGTATCTGATCACGACTAAGATTGAAGAAAAAGGCTTACCACTAGAATTGGCACTACTACCCGTTGTAGAAAGCTCTTTCGATGCGTTTGCCTACTCTCATGGCAGTGCTGCTGGTCTATGGCAATTCATTTCAGGCACTGGCAAAGACTACGGGCTTGAACAGAACTTTTGGTATGACGGCCGCCGCGATGTTGCCGCCTCTACCGACGCCGCATTGGACTTCCTCTCAGATCTTAACCGACGTTTCGATGGCGACTGGAATCATGCGATTGCTGCCTATAACAGTGGTGGTGGTCGAGTAAACAGCGCAATCCGCAAGAACAAGAAGCTTGGCAAGCCAATCGACTTTTTCTCTTTGGACTTACCAAAAGAGACCAGCAGCTATGTACCTAAACTGCTTGCTCTAGCAGATGTCATTGCCAACCAAGAAAAGTATGGCATCGATATTCCGGCGATCCCGAATAAGCCAGTGCTGACTCTGGTTAACCCTGAAGAACAGCTTGATTTAGCCATTGCTGCGAACTACGCAGGCATTCCTGTCAAAGAACTTCAAGGTTACAACCCGGCTTACAACCAATGGGCAACGGCACCAGAGAAACACCAACAACTATTACTTCCTTTAGATTCAGTTGAGAAATTCAACAAAGAAGTCGCTGCCAATAAAGGCAAAGGCATGAAGTTGGTGCGTTACAAGGTTCAATCTGGTGACAGCATTAGCGTACTGGCAAGCAAATATAACACCACCAGCAAAGTGATCCGCTCTGCAAACGGTTTGAGCAACAACAATATTCGTATTGGCCAGCACTTACTTATCCCAACATCCACCAAAGACGACAAGACATACGCCCTAAGCGCCTCAAACCGCCTAGCAAGCACACAGTCGAAGAGTCGTGGTCAATATAAGCTCAGCCATACTGTAAGAAGTGGTGACAGCCTATGGACGATTGCACGCGCAAATAAGGTCTCTCATCAATCACTGGCTAAGTGGAATGGCATGGGACCACGCGACACGCTTAGAGTTGGTCAAGAACTGGTCATTTGGAAGAACGGCTCAGACGGCGCCATCATCCGTACGATCTTTTATAACGTAAGATCAGGTGACACAGTCAGCGGTATTGCATCAAAGTTCAAAGTAAAAAGTACAGATGTTGTAAAATGGAACACTTTGCAGAACAAAAAATACCTACAGCCAGGACAAAAACTGAAGCTGTATGTTGATGTAACTAAGGTAAGTGTATGAACCCGTCAAGTAACCCACTCGTCATGCTGTTGGATATATTCCGTTCGCCAACAGCTTGTTTCTTAGCGCTTTATCAACGAAGTGCTTGGGGATGGCAACCCTACGTCGTATTAATGCTCAGCCCATTTTTGTTTTGGGGTGCTTATTTTTCGAATGTAGATTTTGCATGGTTAAGTGCAGAGCTCTCGCAGCAACTGGCTCAAACGAACCCTGACCAATTGGCGTTACTTGACAGCAATACCTTACTCGCAAGTGAAATCATCAGCGACGTATTTGGCCGAACATTAACCATCGTTCTATTGGCATTCTGGTTTAACCTAGCAACCAAGCCAAGCCAACATCAGCACAGCTTTTGGCGATGGTTTGCAGCGGCATCGGTTGTTATATTCCCAGCTGTTTTAGGTGATGTAGCAAGCTACGCAAGCCTGATACTCAAGCATGGACATGTGATGAACTACGCTGCCGACTTGAACAGCTTAAATGGCTTGATCAAGTTACCGCTAACTAATGATTGGTCACAGTTTGCTAGCTCATTACCACTGCTTCTGCCATGGTACATCGTGCTAGGTTATGCTGCGGTATTAACGTGGACTGAGTTTGAACGCGGGCAAGCGCTTGTGATTTCAGGCTTACCATGGGTTGGCTACTACCTAATCTGGGCGCTCTACATTTTAATCTTTTAAGTATAAGAGATAAGGCTAGCGAAGACTCTCTAGCCTATTGTTCCGTTAGATTTCCCAAGGTAACCACCGTGCGAATGGTTAAGTTCCAATGACTAATAGCTAATCACTATTTAGCCTTAAAGGTCACTCGCATAGGGTTATGATCAGAAGCGTCCGTAATGGGCGCTTTTGCTTTTTCTACCTCTAGCCCTCGATAGAACACATGGTCGAGCACCAGTCCTGTAATGAACTGAGTTCTGTTATCTGGCTCAAAGGCAACTTCCGTCAAACCAACCTTCTCCAACGCATCTTTCAATACAGCAAAGCGAGCTTCACTCCAGCTATTAAAGTCCCCAGCAAAAATAACCGGCCCACGATACTTTTGCAGATTGTCAGTTAAGCTCTTGAGCTGAGCCTCGTAATCTTCCGTACCAAAGGTAAAGTTCACAGCGTGGATATTAATCACAGCCAGCTCTTCGCCATTGTTTAGTTGGTAACGCGACCAAAGCGCCGATTTAGGCAGTTGAAGCCAAGGTTCTTCATGAGTATAAGCACACGCTTCAATCGGTAAATGGGTTGCTAGGTTGAGTACCCCAGCACTTTGCTCAAAGGCCTCAAACGCATTAACACGTGTGCTTCCCCACTGTCCGCTCATTACCCATTGGCGAAGTCCTTCTGTCATACTAGCTTCTTGCAGCAAGACTAAATCGCTACCTGCCGACAGCTTATTTAACTCACTCTGCCAATTATTTCGGTTTTGCTTGTAGATATTCCACACCGTAATGTCTAAGCCATCAGACACATCAATCGCTTTCGGTGCAGAGTTTTGGTAGCAACTGTAGATGTCGTTACTGGTACTTTGAGAGGAAATGATCAGGTTGGGTTTATTCGGGATCACGAAGATAAAATGAAAACTAACGACAGCAAGCGTTATCAATAACGTGATAACAATGATGGTTTTCTTAAACATACAGCACCCTACCAGAGATGAAAAAGGAGCGATAAACGCTCCTTTTAGGGTAATAGTTTTTTTATACGGCGTCTTCGTCTTCTTCGCCAGTACGAATACGTACCACACGTTCAACTTCAGTAATGAAGATCTTACCGTCACCAATTTTACCTGTTTGAGCCGTCTCAATGATGGTATCAACACATTGGTCAGCCACTTCGTCGGTCACAACGATTTCTAGTTTCACTTTAGGTAAAAAGTCGACCATGTACTCTGCGCCGCGGTATAGCTCAGTATGACCTTTTTGACGTCCAAAGCCTTTAACTTCAGATACTGTCATACCCGTAATACCCACTTCTGCAAGTGCTTCACGTACATCATCAAGTTTGAATGGCTTGATAATGGCTTCAATCTTTTTCATGTTCATCCCTTAAACTGTGCGAATGGCTCATTATCGGTTAGCTATAGTAAACATTCAATGAAAAAAGCCAGAGCTTTAAAGCTCTGGCTCGAAATTTATCATCTTGTTTAATCAGCCCTTTGAGAAGGTTTTACTTAAGGCTTGCGTAGTAAGCGGCTAGATTCGCGATGTCTTCATCACTCAGCATTGAAGCTTGAGCCTGCATTACAGCGGCCAAACCGCCGGTGCGCTGGCCATTCTTATAGGCCTTAATTGATGAAGCGATGTATTGCTCGTTTTGACCTTTAAGGTTTGGATAGCCAGGGATCACTGCGATACCGTCTGCACCATGACATGCCGCACAGATTGCTGCTTTAGCTTGACCCGCAGCAACATCAGCCGCCAGAGCGTTACCACTCAATAGTCCAAATCCAAGAACTAATCCTAGTGTAATTTTCTTCATTGCATATTCCATTAATTATTTTTATTAAAGTGACGGTGAATTGTGACATAAACTTTTTCTACTTGCTCCAAAGCGCTTCACAATCTTGACCTTCGTAGTTTTTATCTACGAATAAGCCTAAAACAGCGATCACTCGATCGCCATCCATTAATATCGGCGTTCTGCGTCTTAACCAACTGGGTACTTGGTACTCTTGAAACAACTTCTTAAGCTTCCTGCTATGACCGCGCCCAACAGGGTGTGCTGACAATCCCTCAGGGTTAAATATCACTCGCAGTGTTCCTCTCGTTGTGTTGAGACTAAAATGTTGCGCATCACAGTGGTTAGATACACCATCACTCGCCGCTGAAGTTAAGTGTAGTTCCCCTAAACCGTCAGGCAAAACTAAGCTCTCTTCCATCGAGATATCACTTTGCCAGTTCGACAAGTCTTTGGTCTCTTTTACGACATAGAGCTGATGATTAAAACGTCTAACCTCAACCTCATTCAACACCAGCTTAGGGTTGGCGTCTGCCTGAGCACATGCCACCTCATCCCATATAAGTTTGAGCTGCTTTTGGCTCGGCATCGGTTGATTACAGCGGCTCAGCCACATTCTTAATAAGCGTGCACGCAGTAAATCAGAGTGCTGAGATAATACCTCAATACTTAAGCTGTGCTTCTCAGTCAAAGCTTGTTGTAAGTGAGATTCTAACAACTCATCCAACAGTAACTCTTGCTCTGCACATAGCTGAGCACTACGACTGACCGATTCTCGAAAACTAGGCCAACGCTCGGTCAGTGTCGGAGTGACTTGATGACGAATAAAATTACGGTCAAAGCGAACGTCTTGATTACTCTCATCTTCTACCCAAGTTAAAGCCATATCGCGCGCCGCCACTTCAATATCCGTTCTCGTCACCGACAGCAGTGGGCGAACGATATGAGCACCTGAAAATGGCATCACTTTCGCCATTGAAGAGAGCCCTTTCGGACCACTGCCACGCTTAAGAGCTAACAAGAAGGTCTCGACTTGGTCATCGATGTGCTGGCCTGTCACTAACACATCACCTTGTCTAATATGCTTTTTAAGGGCTTGGTATCGCGCGTCTCGAGCCAGCTTTTCAACGCTTTCTCCACGGCTAATATCTAGCGAGACTCGTTCAATGAACAAGGATACCGACACAGCATCACACCATGTTTTGCACTGCTCTGCCCAATAATCAGCATTGTTGCTTAAGCCGTGGTGAACATGTACCGCACAGCAATCGATGTGATGGGACTTAGCGAATTGGGCAGCCAACTCCAACAACACTCGTGAATCGACACCACCACTGAAAGCGACGATCAACCGACAAGGCTTAAGCGCGCTTTGATCAAGTACAGATGTGAAGGTATCAATTAAGTGTGTCATGAGGCTAATAAACCAAGAGATCGTGTTTTAAGGGATAATGTTTTAATAATAAAAAAGGGTTGGCACTGAGTCCAACCCTTTCATCATTTGTTCGTATAGCTAGCCTTATCGCTAAGGCAAGTTATCAGCAGTAGCCGTAGCTCATTAGACGCTGGTAACGACGCTCAAGCAGCGTTTCGTTATCAAACTGCTCTAGCTCTTCTAGCTGTTTAACTAACATGTCTTTCATGTTTTGAGCGGTTTGTGCAGGGTCGCGGTGCGCGCCACCTAGAGGCTCAGGAATGATTTCGTCGATAAGCTCAAGCTCTTTAAGACGAGGAGCAATCAGGCCCATCGCTTCAGCTGCTTGTGGTGCTTTATCTGAATCGCGCCATAAGATTGAAGCACAACCTTCTGGAGAGATTACTGAGTACGTAGAGTACTGAAGCATGTTCACGTAGTCACCAACACCAATCGCTAGTGCACCACCAGAACCGCCTTCACCCACAACGTTACAGATAACAGGAACTGAAAGGCCAGCCATCACTTTTAGGTTTTTAGCGATAGCTTCAGATTGACCACGCTCTTCAGCACCAACACCTGGGTATGCGCCCGCTGTGTCGATGAAAGTAATAATAGGCATGTTGAAACGCTCAGCAGTTTCCATTAGACGTAGCGCCTTACGGTAACCTTCTGGCTTTGGCATACCAAAGTTACGGATCACTTTCTCTTTAGTCTCACGACCTTTCTGGTGACCAATAACCATAACAGGACGGCCATTTAGACGAGCCATACCACCCACAATAGCTTTGTCGTCAGCGTAAGCGCGATCGCCCGCCATCTCTTCAAACTCTGTGAATGCATGCTCCAGGTAATCTTTGGTGTAAGGACGTTGAGGGTGACGAGCAAGTTGAGCTACCTGCCATGCACCTAAGTCACTAAAGATTTTCTGTTTAAGCTCTAAGCTTTTTTTCTCTAGTTGTTCGATTTCTTTGTCTAGATCTACCGCTGTGTCACCACCGTGACGCGAAACGTCACGTAGCGCTTCGATTTTTGCTTCAAGTTCAGCGATAGGCTTTTCAAATTCTAGAAAGTTCAGGCTCATCTATGAATCCTTGTTGATTCAGCTCCGCATTCGCGAAGCTAAATTTTAGTTAAATTCGAGTTCTACTTGGCTATTTCCAAGCAGCTGTTTTAATTCGTCTAGTAATGTATCACTTGGCGTCACGCGCCATTCTGTGCCCAATGTTAACCGCGCTCTAGCGTCGGCACGCTGGTAGTATACATTGACTGGGACCGTTCCGGCTCTATAAGGTTCTAAGATTTGACTAAAGCGTTCAAAAAATTGACCGTTAATTTGGGATTGGTCGATAGATATCGACACCCCACGAGCATATTTCTCACGGGCGCTTCCTAAGTCCATGACCTCGCGCGCGGACATTTTAAGCCCGCCATTGAAATCATCAAAGCTGACCTGTCCGGAAACGACCACAATTTTGTCTTTTTCGAGCAATTCTGCGTAGCGATCGAGCGCATCCGAGAACAACATCACTTCCATTCGGCCCGAACGGTCATCAAGTGTCATCAAACCAATTCGCGTGCCGCGCTTCGTCGTCATCACTCTCGCAGCAATCACCAAGCCTGCAATTGTTAGTGATTGGTCACGACGCGTTGGCGTGGCATCTTTCAAACGACAGCTGGTGTATTTCGCTAACTCTTTGATGTAAGCGTTAACCGGGTGACCCGTTAAATACAAACCAAGCGTTTCACGTTCACCTTCAAGCCAAACCTTCTCAGGCCATTTAGGCACTTGGGTATACTTGTGTTCAACCTCTTCCGGAGCGTCGGTCAACACGCCAAACATATCAGATTGACCAAAAGACTCGGCATGGTGATGTTGACTCGCTGCCTTCACCGCATCTTTCAAAGATGCCATCATCGCCGCTCGGTGAGGACCTAATCTATCTAAGGCTCCGGATAGAATCAACTTTTCGATAACACGTTTATTAACCTTCTTCAGATCAAGACGTGCACAGAAGTCGAATAAGTCTTTAAAGTAACCACCTTTATTTCGCGCTTCAATAATCGCTTCAATAGGGCCTTCACCGACCCCTTTGATCGCACCGATGCCATAAACAATCGCGCCATCTTCATCCACGTTAAAGCGGTACAGACCCGAGTTGATATCTGGTGGTAAAAGCTTGAGCTTCATACGGAAACATTCATCAACAAGGCCAATAACCTTCTCGGTGTTATCCATATCTGCCGTCATTACCGCAGCCATAAATTCCGCTGGGTAGTGCGTTTTCAGCCATAGCGTTTGATAAGAAACCAGTGCATATGCTGCGGAGTGAGATTTGTTAAAGCCGTAGCCCGCAAATTTCTCTACCAAGTCAAAGATCTTCATGGCCAGCTCGCCATCAACACCATTGGCTTCAGCACCCTCTTTAAAGGTACCACGCTGCTTTGCCATCTCTTCTGGCTTTTTCTTACCCATCGCACGACGCAACATATCCGCTCCACCAAGCGTATAGCCAGCAAGGATCTGTGCGATTTGCATTACCTGCTCTTGATACAGGATGATGCCGTACGTAGGTTCTAGCGTCTCTTTCAGCGATTCGTGTTGCCACGTTTCATCAGGGTATGAAACCGCTTCTCGGCCGTGCTTACGGTCGATAAAGTTATCTACCATGCCTGATTGCAGAGGACCCGGACGGAACAAGGCTACCAATGCGATAATATCTTCAAAACAGTCGGGCTGTAGACGTTTGATAAGGTCTTTCATACCACGCGATTCCAGCTGGAATACCGCGGTGGTTTCAGAATTTTGTAATAGGTTAAATGACGCTTGGTCATCAAGAGGAATCGACTCGATACGAACCGGTTCTTTCCCCTCTTTCTTCAAACGTGGATTCACTAGGCCTAACGCCCAGTCAATGATGGTCAGGGTACGCAGCCCCAAGAAGTCGAACTTAACCAAGCCAGCCGTTTCAACGTCATTCTTATCGAACTGCGTTACTGGGAAGTTACCTTCTGCGTCGGCATAGATTGGCGCAAAATCGGTGATCGTGGTGGGTGAGATAACAACACCACCTGCGTGCTTACCGGCATTTCGCGTACAACCTTCAAGGATGCGACACTTATCGATCAGCTCACGAACTTCTTCATCGCCATCGTAAAGCTCTGGCAATGCAGGTTCAGCAAGGAATGCTTTCTCTAGCGTCATACCCGGATCTGGCGGTACAAGCTTTGAAATTCGATCGACGAAACCAAACGGGTGACCCAGTACACGGCCTACATCGCGGATTACCGCTTTTGCCGCCATGGTACCAAAGGTGATGATCTGAGAAACGGCATCACGACCGTACATTTCAGCCACGTGATCAATAACTTGGTCACGCTTATCCATACAGAAGTCGATATCGAAATCGGGCATGGATACACGTTCTGGGTTCAAGAAACGTTCGAAAAGTAGATCGTATTCAAGTGGATCGAGATCGGTGATATCCAAGGCGTAAGCGACTAGAGAGCCGGCACCAGAACCACGGCCAGGACCTACTGGCACATCGTTGTCTTTTGACCACTGGATGAACTCCATTACGATCAAGAAGTAACCTGGGAAACCCATGTTGTTAACAACTTCGAGCTCAATCTTGAGTCGCTCATCGTATTCCGGTCTGCGCTCAGCACGCACTTTTTCATCTGGGAATAGGAACGCTAGACGTCGCTCAAGGCCTTCTTCAGATTTCTTGATCAAGAAGTCTTCAATCGCCAAACCTTCCGTTGGGAAGTTAGGCAGGAAGTACTCGCCCAGACGAACCGTTACATTACAACGCTTAGCAATCTCAACACTGTTCTCAAGTGCTTCAGGGATATCGGAGAACAACTCGCACATCTCTTCTTCGCTACGAAGATACTGTTGCGCGCTGTAATTTTTAGGACGACGAGGATCGACCATAGTGAAACCATCATGAATTGCCACGCGGATTTCATGGGCATCAAACAGGTCTTCAGTTAGGAATACTACTTCGTTGGTTGCAACAACAGGCAAGTCTTCCTGCTCAGCCAGTTCCAACGCAAAGTGCAGGTAAGACTCTTCATCCGGACGTCCGGTACGAATCAGCTCAAGGTAAAAACGATCAGGGAAGTATGTTTTGTAAAACTTGACATTGCTTGCAACCAGTTCACGGTTACCTTTCAGTAACGCTTTACCGATCTCACCTTCCTTCGCACCCGATAAAATGATCAGGCCTTCAGCATTCTCAATCAGCCACTCTTTATCAATAACAGGCTGATGCTGAACGTGACCACGAAGGTAAGCTTTCGAGATAAGTAGCGTTAGGTTGTTATAACCTTTGTTGTCCGTTGCGATAACGGTGAGCTTGGTCAACTCGTCACCGAACTCCGGAGACTGCATCAAGAAGTCAGCACCAATAATAGGTTTAACCCCACACCCATGGGCAGTACCGTAAAACTTCACCAAACCACACAGGTTGGTAAAGTCGGTCAATGCTAGAGCAGGCATACCCATTTCAGCGACTTTTTTAACTAATGGTGGCACCTTGGATAGTCCATCCACCATCGAAAAGTCACTGTGTACGCGTAGGTGAACAAATTTTGGATCTGACATTATTTTTCCTGAGTTCTAGGTTTGAGCCTAGGATTACAACTGTGTGTATTCTATTTTTTTCTAATACAAGTTAGCAACTTTATTAGATGCCAAGCTCTAGTTAACGTAAAGCTCTAATCTATACCAAGAATACGTTTTACTGGCTTAAAGCTCTTGCGGTAATGCTCGGTTACACCATGTTTTTCAATCGCTTCGAAATGCGCTTTGGTCGGGTAACCTTTATGCTTAGCAAAACCAAACTCTGGATGAAGTTTATCAAGATCTTCCATCTCTTGGTCACGAACGACTTTTGCGATAATAGACGCCGCACTGATTTCAGCCACTCGCAAGTCACCCTTCACAATCGCAAGACCATCCATCGGCAGTTCTGGGACACGGTTTCCATCTATCAACGCCATATCAGGTTGAACGCTCAAACCTGCGATAGCGCGCTGCATAGCTACCATCGTCGCTTGCAGAATATTCAACTCATCAATTTCTTGTGGAGAGCAACGACCGACAGACCACGCTAAAGCTTTCTCTTTGATTTCTGGAAGCAGCGCAAGACGCTTTTTCTCAGATAATTTCTTTGAGTCGTTCAAGCCTTCAATTGGGTTGTTTGGATCGAGGATAACCGCAGCAGTCACCACGTCGCCAACCAAAGGGCCACGTCCTACTTCATCCACGCCAGCAAACAGCTGGTAGCCTTGCGGGTATTCAAATGGAGGAAGCTCTTTTTTCTCTTTTACTGCCATAACTAATCTCTTAATATTCTGTAAGTAAGCGCTTTATGCTTCAACAAAAGGTCGGTCAATCAATTTCAATACTGCGTTAGCGGCTTGTTTGTCTGCGTCTTTACGGATCCAGTGATGCATCTCGGTAAAGCGTTCGATCAAGGCACTGTTATCGGCTGATAGCATTTTATCGACAGACGGGAACAAAAAGTCTGGGTGACACTCTTCAAGAATATGCTCTTTCACGATCTCTTCACCGGCCAAAATATTCGGCAGTGACACAAACTCAGTGATCGCCAACTTCTTAACAATGTAACCCGTCAGCTTATTTACTTTGTAACCAACCACCATAGGGCGTTTAAGCAACATACATTCGAGAGCCACGGTACCTGAAGCCAAAAGCACAGAATCAGCGGCGGTAATCACGTTGGTTGCCGTATCTTCGACTAACGTGAATTCAAGCTCAGGTGCGGTCGATTGCCAGATTTCAGTAAACTGCTTTTTACGTTGCTCGTTAACGAGCGCAACAACAAAGTTGATATCCGGATACTTCTGCTTAATACGCTGGCAAGTTTCGATAAATGGCTGAGCAATCAAACCCATCTCACCGCCACGACTGCCCGGCAGTACGGCTAACCACTGCTTGTCTTGATCAAGACCTAACAGCTCTCGAGCATCTTGTTTACTTGGCTCTAAAGGAATCGCGTCTGCCAACGTGTGACCAACAAACTCACAGGCAACGTTATATTTATCGTAGAACGCTTTTTCGAACGGCAAGAAAGCCAATACCAAGTCAGTTGCTTTGTCGATTTTAAAGATACGTTTGGGACGCCAAGCCCACACTGAAGGGCTCACGTAATGCACCGTTTTGATGCCAGCGTTCTTAAGGTCTAACTCAAGCCTTAGGTTGAAATCGGGCGCATCGATACCCACAAACACATCTGGCGGGTTTTGAGTGAAATACTTTACCAGCTCTGCTTTCACTTTTAATAAGCGAGGTAAACGGCCAAGTACTTCAACTAAGCCCATGACAGCCAGCTCTTCCATCTCGAAAAGAGACTCACAACCAAGCGCCTTCATTTTTGGTCCGCCAATACCCACGAATTCAGCGTTCGGGTACTTCGATTTGATTGCTTTGATAAAACCTTCGCCAAGCGTGTCACCAGAGAGTTCTCCGACAACGATACCTACGCGCAGTGGTTCATTCGAAACAAAGTCCGTGCTGTTGGTTGCTGTTTCTTGCTGTGCCATAGTTTTCCAATTCCCTTCTTGCCTAAAACAAAAAAGATCGCCTAATGATTAGCGATCTTTTTGTTATACCAATCTGATTAAGTAATTATTGTCATACTTACGCGGATTGGTACACAACCACATCCAGTATTAACGAATAATACCGCGCTCAGAGTTCTCTAGCATTTCTAGCATAGGAGCCACCGAAGTAAACTCTTTCGCCATTTCAACTAAAGCCGCTTTCGCTTCTTCAAGTGTTTTACCTGAACGGTATAACTCTTTGTACGCTTTCTGTAGTGCACGAATTTCAGGTTTCTCAAATCCGTTACGCTTCAAGCCTACTAGGTTAAGGCCGAATGGAGCCGCGTGGTTACCCTGTGCAAGCACGTACGGCAGTACATCTTGAACAACTGCAGAACAGCCACCAATGTATGCGTAAGCACCAATTGAGCAGAATGGGTGAATCGCAGACAGTGCCATAACACCAGCGTAGTCGCCAACCGTTACGTGACCGCCAAGAATAGCGTTGTTACCAATGTGAGTGTGGTTACCAACAATAACATCGTGCGCTACGTGAGCATTAACACAAAGTAAGTTGTCATCACCAATCACTGTGGTTGCTTTGTCTTGAACCGTACCACGATGGATTTGAACCGCTTCACGAATTACGTTGCGATCACCGATCACAACTGTTGTGTCTTCGCCGCCGTATTTCTTGTCTTGGTTTTCTTCACCAATAACAGCGTGTGGGAAGATACGGTTTTCTTTGCCAATGGTTGTGTGACCTTTGATCACAACGTGCGACATCACTTCAGTGTCGTCACCAATTGTCACGTTACCAGCAATGTAAGTGAAAGGCCCAACCGTCACGTTAGCACCGATAGTTACATCACCTTCGATTACTGCTGCCGGGTGAATTTTCGCTGTTTCATGAATCATATTAAAACTCTCTACGAGCACATTTAAGTTCAGCTGAACATACAACTACGCCGTCAACCTTAGCAACACCATTAAACGATGCGATGCCACGACGTTCTTTTAAGAATTCAACTTCGATAACCAGTTGGTCACCTGGTACTACTGGCTTACGGAATTTAGCTTTATCTACGCTAGCAAAGTAGTACAACTCGTTGCCAGAAGGCGCACCGAAAGATTTGAATGCTAGAAGGCCTGTTGCTTGTGCCATTGCCTCTAAGATCAACACGCCTGGAAATACAGGAAGCTGAGGGAAGTGGCCTGTGAACTGAGGTTCGTTAACAGAGACATTCTTAATTGCGGTCAGTGTTTTTTCTTTTTCAAAGCTAGTCACACGATCAACCATTAAGAATGGGTAGCGATGAGGTAATAGTTCCTGAATTTCAGTAATGTTCATCGTTGTCTGTTCAGTAGTCAAAGTCGTATTCCTATATATATTCTTTATTTAATTAGAAGGATTATAAACGAAAAAGACTCGCTGTACGCGAGCCTTTTATTAGAAATGCTGGAATTATGATTCCGCGCTCTTCTCGATAAGTTTTTCAACGGTTTTCAAACGCTTGTTCATTTCATCAATTCGATGAACACGCGTTGCTGTTTTACGCCAATCTTTATTTGGCTGTAAAGGAATACCTGAAGAGTACATGCCTTTCTCAGTGATGCTGCGCATTACCATCCCCATACCGGTGATTGTAACGCCATCAACGATTTCAATGTGACCATTAATCACACTGCCGCCACCAATAATACAGTACTTACCTATCGTCGTGCTGCCTGCGATGATAGTACCACCCGCAAGAGCAGAACCATATCCGATGTGAACATTGTGAGCAATTTGAAGTTGGTTATCTAAGATAACGTTATCTTCAATGATTGTGTCATCTAATGCACCACGGTCAATGGTAGTACACGCGCCGATTTCTACGCGGTTACCAATGCGAACAGAACCCACTTGCGGGATCTTAACCCACTCACCTTTCTCGTTCGCATAGCCAAAGCCATCAGAGCCAATAACAGTACTTGATTGGATCAGACATCCTTCACCAATCACAACTTCATGGTAAACACTTACGTTAGCCCACAGCTTAGTGCCTGCGCCAATTTTTGCATTTTTACCAATAAAGCAACCAGCACCGATGATCACATCATCACTAAGTACTACACCAGACTCAATCACAGCGTTCGCGCCAATAGACACATTTTGTCCAATGGTTGCTTCGCTAGAGATTGAAGCAGAATCAGCAATAGCCGCTGCGGGAGCAGGAGTAGTATCAAGCGCTTGAGCAACTTTAGCAAAAGCAACATAAGGGTCATTAACCACAATCACGTTAGTCTTGCACAGTTCACGCTCACTCTCTTTAACCATAATAGCGGACGCTTTACAGTCACCTAGGTGCTTGCTGTACTTCACGTTAGAAAGGAACGTAATGTTACCTTCTTGCGCTTTATCCATCGGAGCGACTGCTGAAACGGTAATTGTACCATCTCCGTGTAGCTCTCCCCCGGTAATCGTTGCCAATTCGGCTAAAGTCAGATTCTTCATAAAACTTATTTCAGTGCTTTAATTACTTTCTCAGAGATGTTGTATTCTGGCTTGCCGTATTGCAGAGCTTGAATATCAACGATCATGTCGTAGCCTTCTTTCTCTGCAACTTTCGTTACAGCATCTTGAATCACTTTGAATAGCTTCTGCTTCTCTTGTGCTTCACGACGTTGGCTTGCTTTTTCTAGTGCTTGAGCTTTGATTTTGTACTTGCTGTCTAGTTGGCCTACTTCGATACGTAGCTTCTCAACTTCGTCAGGACCTAGTAGCTCGCCATCACGCTTAAGCTTTTCAATCTTCGTTTTAGCTTCAGCTTGAATGCTCTGTAGCTCAGCTGCTTTGTCTTTGAACTCTTCCTGCATTTTTTGAAGAACAACTTCACGCTGAGGTAGAGCCTGGAATACTTGTGCAGTGTTTACATAACCCACTTTTTGCGCAGCTTCAGCAGCTGTTGCAAAGAAAGAAGAGCTAAGAACTACAAGGCCTAAACCTGCTGCTTTAATCATATTTTTCAAAATATTGTCCTTTAAATATTAGAAAGTTCTACCAATGGTGAATGTGAAGAATTCCTCATCATCACCTTCGTAAACTTTAATTGGTTTCGCTAGAGAGAAAACCAGTGGGCCCATCGGTGACATCCATTGAAGGGCTGCACCATAAGATGAACGGTAATTTGTTGGATCAGAGTAATCGTAGTAGTACTGGCCACCACTATTCGGTGCACCACGGTCTACGAACTCTGTGTCCCACACACTTGCCATGTCGAAGAAGACACTGGTACGAATCTGGCTACGCGCTTCATCAGAAGCAAACGGTGTTGGTACAATTAACTCTAAGCTTGCCAAAGCAACCGCGTTACCACCTACTGAATCGTCAGTAGCGGTATCGTAGGTTGGGTTGTTACCTGTGCTGCTTCCGTAAACGGCTTTCGGGCCAGCTGAGTTAGAACCAAAGCCACGTAGGGTTGTAAAACCACCTGCGTAGTAGTTCTCGTAGAATGGGAACAAGTTATCGTTACCATCTGTTTGACCATAACCATTACCATAGCCTAATCGGCCACGCATCAATAGTGTGAACTCATGCTTTTTGGTCAGCGGGATGTAATGTTTTACATCGTACTGCATTTTGAAGTACTGAGCATCAGAGCCTGGTACCGTCATTTTAGCGAAAGCACGTTGGTGGTTACCCTCAGTTGGGAAGAAACCACGGTTCAAATTGTTACGCGTCCATGAAATATTGATATCGAAGTCATCGGTTAAGATGTGCTCGTCACCGTATTGGTCGATACTTCTCGCGAACTGTTCAACTTGGATATAAGTCGGTACGTTACCGATCTTGTTGTGCGTATAGCCCACACCAAACTCGATACGGTTCAGCTCATCCATAGGGAAACCCCATGTTAGGCTGGTACCGTAACTTTGGTTGGTATAGTCGACGATGCCCGCTTCAGAGGCTTCAAATTCGTTGTAGAAGATCTTACCGCCTAAGCTCACACCATCAAGGTTCCAGTATGGGTCACGGTAGTCTAAGCTCACGTTCTTTTGGTAATCATTCATCATGGCACTTACGCCAACACGGTTACCTGAACCTGCAAAGTTATCTTGTTGCAAACCAACTTGGAAACTAACACCTGATTCAGTACCGTAGCCAACACCAAAGTTGATACTGCCTGAGTTCGCTTCCTTAACGTTGTAAACCAAATCAACTTGGTCTTCACTGCCAGGAACACGCACTGTTTGTACATCAACCGTTTCAAAGAAACCTAAACGGTTAAGACGGCTCTTACCGGTATCAATGGACTTAGAGTTAAGCCAGCTGCCTTCCATTTGACGCATTTCACGACGCAGTACTTCGTCTTTCGTTGAGTTGTTACCCGTGAATCGAATATCACGAACATAGATACGGCTGCCCGCTTCTACATTGATAACCAACGACACTTCTTTGGTCTCATCGTCAAATTCAGGAATCGTGCGAACTTGTGGGTACGCGTAGCCAGATTCACCAAGAATTCGTTTTACGTTCTCTTCCAAAGACGTTACCGAAGAACCGTTGTACGTATCGCCGTCTTCGAATGGCACTAACGCTTCGAAGTCAGCCTCACGACCGATTAATTCACCACGGAAAGAGACATCTTTAACGGTGTAGGCTTCGCCTTCATCGAGGCCAAGCGTGATGTAAACACCTTTTTTGTCTGGAGAGATCGCCACCTGCGTAGAGTCAACCTTAAACTTAAGGTAACCACGGTCAAGGTAGTAAGATTTCAGCGCTTCGATATCACCGGCTAATACTTGCTTTTGGTATTTTTCATCCGCAAGGAAATTCCACCATGCAACATCAACATTCAGATTGAAACGACTAAGCAGTTCAGAGTCAGAGAAGACTTCATTACCGATAAAGTTGATTTGCTGAATCTTAGCGGATACGCCCTCAGTAAACACAAACTTAAGGTCAGAACGGTTACGTGGCAGAGGTGTCACAACCGCTTTTACTGTCGCGTTGTACTTACCAACACTGTAGTAAAAATCTTCAAGGCCTTTTTCAATGTTACTCAGCGTAGTACGGTCAAGGGCTTCACCTTCACGAACACCAGACGCATCTAGGTTCTGCTGAAGCTGTTCTTCTTTAATCGCTTTATTACCAGAGAATGAGATGCTTGCGATGGTCGGTCGTTCTTGAACTTGAACAATCAATACACCTTCATCACGAAGTACTTTAACGTCCTCAAAGTTGCCCGAAGCATACAATGCACGAATGATCTCAGACACATCGCTTTCATCCACTTCATCGCCAATACGTACTGGCATTTTCAGTAGAGCTGCACCAAGTGCAACACGCTGTAAACCTTCGATCTTGATATCTTGAACTACAAAGTTTTGTGCTCCGTTCGCAGCCACACTAGTGGCCAATAGACTTGCGAACAGAATTTGCTTAATCGCCATACTTATTCTAATTATTCCTTGCTACTACCAATGCCTGTGAGAAACCATTCACAGACGAGTAAAATCGTTAAATATTGCCAGAGCCATCAATGAGAAGAGGATTGCCCCTCCCACTCTGTATCCCATTTCCTGAACTTTCTCAGGTACCGGTTTACGAGTAACGGCCTCAATAGCGAAAAACAGCAAATGTCCGCCATCAAGCATAGGCAGCGGAACCAAATTAATAATCCCTAAGTTAACACTAATCAGAGCCAAAAAGCCCAAGAAGTAAACCAGACCATAATCGGCGGTTGTACCTGCACCTTTAGCGATTGAAATAGGGCCACTCAAGTTGTTTAAGCCAACATCACCAACGATGAGCTTCTTAAGCATTGTCAGTGTCAATCCAATGATTTGACCTGTTTTATCAAATGCTTTTCCTACAGACTCAATTACACCAAATTGTAACTCAAAGCGATAATCTTCTGGCCATTCTGCGACTTCCGGAGCAATACCTGCATAGCCGATTGTCGAACCATCAGAAAGCTCTCGACTTTTTGGTGTCATAACCAATGACTGCTCGGCACCATTTCGCAGGACTACAAGGTCCAAGGATGTCATCGGGTTTGAACGGATTAACTCAACAACCGACTGCCACTGTTCAATAGGTTGCCCGTTAATCTCAACAATTTTATCGCCAGCTTCAAGACCTGCATCGTATGCAGCGCCATCATCAATGATTTGAGCCAGTACGGTCGATATCTCTGGAGAATACGGTCTAAAGCCCAGCGTTGTCATTGCAGATTCAGTTTCTGGGTTGAACGACCAGTCTGAAATATCCAATGTCATTTGTTGCTCAAAGCCGATGTCGTCTTGAGAAGCAACCGTCACTGTCATGGATTGATCACCAATGTGCGATATCAACCCCATATTGACTGATTCCCAATCTGCGGTTTTGATTCCTGAAATAGATTTAAGTTCCATTCCAGTTTCAATTCCGGCTTGTGCAGCAATAGATTGTGGAGTGACTTCACCAATCACGGGCTTAACCGCGGGTACGCCAATCAAAAATACTAACCAATACGCGAACACCGCAAAGATAAAGTTGAATGCAGGGCCTGCACCCACAATCGCCGTTCGTTTCCAAAGCGGCTTCTTGTCGAAAGCGTATTGCTGTTGATCTTCAGAAAGATCGTCAACACGACCATCGAGCATCTTAACGTAGCCGCCCAGTGGAATCACTGACAAGCTGTATTCCGTACCATCACGGCCCACTTTACTCCAGATTGATTTACCAAAACCAATCGAGAATTTTTCAACTTTCACACCACAACGACGAGCGACCCAGAAGTGTCCAAACTCATGAACAGCAACCAGAATGCCAAGCGCTACGATAAAAGATGCGAAGTTCCACAGAATTCCACTCATGCTAGCTGCTCTTTAATAAATTGAATGGCTATTTGACGAGACATATTATCGAGCTCGAGAAGGCTTTCCAAGCTATCTAAACCCTCAGAGTTATGTTGTTCACATACTTTGCTCATAACGTGTTCGTTAATGACAGCAATATCGGTAAACTTCACCTGATTGTTCAAGAAAGCATCGACCGCGATCTCGTTTGCTGCATTAATGGCTGTTGTCGCATGCTGACCTAAGTAGCACGCTTCAATCGCTAACCTCAAACACGGGTAACGACTGAAATCTGGTTCTAAGAAGGTAAGCTCACCCACTTTAGTAAAGTCTAAAGGCTTAACACCCGCCTCGGTACGATTAGGGTAAGACATCGTCAAAGCGATTGGCGTTGCCATATCTGGTTCGCCCATTTGAGCAAGCACAGAGCCATCCTTGTACTGAACCATCGAGTGAATCACAGACTGCGGGTGAATGATGACCTTTAACTGCTCCTGAGAAGCATTAAATAGCCATTTCGCTTCAATGTACTCTAGCCCTTTATTCATCATAGTTGCTGAATCAACAGAGATCTTAGGCCCCATAGACCAGTTAGGGTGTGCAATTGCGCGTTCAGGAGTCACTGATTCGAGTTCAGCCACATCGGTATAACGGAAAGGACCACCAGAACCAGTCAGAAGAATATGGTTAATGCCGTTTTCTTCAAGGTTACAGCGGCCTAGGTTAGTTTGTACGTTCTGCGGAAGGCATTGGAAAATAGCATTATGCTCGCTATCGACAGGAAGCAGCTCTGCACCGTATTTTTCCACGGCGTCGATAAACAACTGCCCAGACATCACCAAAGCTTCTTTGTTTGCAAGCAAGATACGCTTGCCCGCTTTAACCGCAGACATAGTAGGAAGTAAACCAGCGGCACCAACAATCGCGGCCATTACCGTGTCCACTTCCTCTAGAGAAGCAACCTGACACATGCCTTCAGTGCCTGAAAGTACTTTTACGTTAGGGGAACTCACGGACAACACTTCAGTCAGTTGAGACGCTGCATCAGAGCAAGCCATAGCAACATAGCTTGGTTGCCACTTTTCAACTAACGCCAGCATCTTTTCAACATTCGAGCCTGCAGCCAGTGCCACGACCGAATAGAGATCTGGGTTTTGCTCAACGACTTTTAGTGTACTTGCACCAATTGAGCCGGTAGCGCCAAGGATAGTTAGATTTCGCATCACATATGACCGTAGAAATGTAATAAAGGGCAGAATCACTGCCCTTTTTTATTAGAATGCTAAATAAAGCAGAGCAAAGACAGGGAATGCAGCCGTTAAGCTATCTATTCTATCTAGTATACCACCATGACCAGGAATCAGATTACTGCTGTCTTTCACCCCAGAAACACGCTTAAACATGCTTTCAACAAGGTCACCTAGAACAGAAATAACAACGGTCACAAGGGTAATAACAATCATGTGAAGTGGGCTTGTGAATTGGATGTCAAACAAGTCAGCAAAGATCCAAGCCACGATCACCGCAGTAATAATGCCACCGATAAGACCTTCAATCGTCTTATTAGGGCTTACCGCTGGTGCCATTTTACGCTTACCAAAACTCTTTCCTGAAAAGTATGCGCCGCTATCTGCAGCCCAAACAAGCAAGCAAACAAACATCACCAGTTTAGCACCGTGGTAAGGATCAGCATCGATACCGTTAGCACGCAGGATAACCACACTCCAGAAGAATGGCAGCAGAGTCAGCACACCAAAGGCGTGACGAAGAAGAGAAGAGTCTTTCCATGCAGGCATAGACTTAGGATAAGTCACCGCCATGCCACTCGCGATTACCCACCAAATCGAGCCAATCGTTAGAATGGCGTAGTGAGCAGTAGACAAGTTATTAAGGCTAAATGCATCAAAAGGGATAAAAGCAAAACTTGCAGCACTTACCACAACCGTTGGAATCAACGCTACATAACGTGATTTGCTTTCAACAAACTGAGTCCACTCCCAAAAACCCAATAGCGAGATTACCGCTAGTGAAAGAATAAATGTAGGAAGTGATAACTCGAAAATACCTAGAATAACTAGGGGAGCTAAAATCAACGCCGTAATAATTCGTTGTTTCAAACCAAAAAATCCTTATTAACTGTCCATCAGAGCTTTAATTTGCTCACCGGTGCATCCAAAACGACGCTCACGGTTAACAAACCAAGTCACAGCTTCTACTAAGCTGTCTTCATTAAAGTCTGGCCAGAATTGTTCAGTGAAATACATTTCGGCGTAAGCCAACTGCCAAAGCATAAAATTACTAATGCGGCATTCGCCACTGGTACGGATAAGTAGATCGACTTCAGGAATATCTGCCATTGTCAGGTGCTGTGTAATCATAGCTTCATCAATGTCATCTACATTAATATCACCAGACTTTACCTGTTGAGCAATAGAGGTCATTGCTTGCTGAATATCCCACTTACCGCCGTAGTTAGCTGCAATATTAATAACCATACCCGTATTGGTGCTAGTCAAAGCTTCCGCTTCTTCTATCTTCTTTTGTAGTCGATCATTGAAACGACTTTTATCACCAATAACACGAAGTTGTAGATTATTTTTATGAAGCTTTTTAACTTCACTCGACAGCACTGAAATAAACAGTTCCATCAAGATACCGACTTCTTCTTCAGGACGACGCCAGTTTTCGCTACTAAATGCAAAAAGAGTAACGGCTTTAATGCCAAGTCTGGCTGCAGAAGAGATAGTTTTACGAACGGCTTGAACACCGTTTTTATGGCCAAAGACGCGAGGCTTGCCCTGAGCTTTTGCCCAGCGACCATTACCATCCATAATGATAGCAATGTGTTTAGGAAGAGAGTCTGTGAACGCTTGAGAATTATGCATAAAAGAGTGAATCAAATTCTAATAGTCGAACAGAGTAGCATAAAAAAACGCTGCACCGTGAGTACAGCGTTTTTCCGGAAAGAAAAGAATATGGAAAATTAAACTTCCATCAACTCTTTTTCTTTAACAGCTAGAACTTCGTCTACGTTCTTAACCGCAGCGTCAGTTAGCTTTTGAATTTCGTCTTGTGCTTTACGATCTTCATCTTCAGAGATTTCTTTATCTTTAAGAAGTGCTTTTAGATCGCCATTCGCGTCACGACGGATGTTACGGATAGCAACACGGCCACCTTCAGCTTCGCCACGAACGATTTTAACTAGGTCTTTACGACGCTCTTCCGTTAGCGGTGGAAGTGGAACACGGATAACTGTACCCGCAGACATAGGGTTTAGGCCTAGGTCAGATGTCAGGATTGCTTTTTCAACTAGAGGAGTCAGCGTTTTATCAAACACTGTAATAGCTAGTGTACGTGCATCTTCAGCGATAACGTTAGCTACTTGAGTCAAAGGCGTTGGAGCACCGTAGTACTCAACAGTAAGACCAGAAAGTAGGCTCGGGTGCGCACGGCCTGTACGAATCTTTTGCAGGCTGTTTTTTAGTGCATCAACACTTTTTACCATGCGCTCTTGAGCGTCTTTTTTGATTTCGTTAATCACAATTTCACCTTGATTATGTTCTTTCTTCAAGAAAGCTTTTTATTTGGAGTGATAAGGATAAGCTTGCCAAGGTACAACACCTCAGTAAGCCCGAAAAATTAGTCAGCGTCGCTGATTAATGTACCTTCAGTTTCACCCATAACCACGCGACGTAGTGCGCCTGGTTTATTCATGTTAAATACACGGATTGGCATTTTGTGATCACGTGCTAGCGTAAATGCAGCCAAGTCCATTACTTTAAGTTCTTTATCAAGAACCGTGTTGTAAGACAACGTATCATACAACTCTGCGTCTGGGTTTGCTACAGGGTCAGAAGTAAATACACCATCTACTTTTGTCGCTTTTAGAACTACGTCAGCTTCGATTTCGATACCACGTAGACATGCAGCAGAATCCGTAGTGAAGAATGGGTTACCCGTACCAGCAGAGAAGATCACAACGCGACCTTGACGTAGTTGGCTGATTGCATCTGCCCAGTTGTAGTCGTCACACACACCTTTAAGAGGGATTGCAGACATTACACGTGCGTTTACGTAAGCACGGTGAAGAGCGTCACGCATTGCAAGGCCGTTCATTACCGTTGCAAGCATACCCATGTGGTCACCAACAACGCGGTTCATGCCAGCTTCAGCAAGACCAGCACCACGGAACAAGTTACCGCCACCGATAACAACACCAACTTGAACGCCTAGTTCAACCAATTCTTTTACTTCTTGAGCCATACGATCAAGGATCGTTGGGTCAATACCAAAACCTTCTTCGCCTTGTAGCGCTTCACCGCTAAGTTTTAACAGAATACGTTGATACACTGGTTTAGGGTTCGTAGTCATGGAGTTTACCTTCCAAAGAGTTGATGATTAACAGTCATGGATAAAAACTGAGTAAGTCAGTTTGCATTCATAACCACTAACGTTGCCTTCAAAAATAGTTCACTATTCATAAAAAGACCGCAGCATTTGCCACGGTCTTTTTTCAAACAATACGCTAAGGATTAACCTTTTTGTACCGCTGCAACTTCGTCAGCGAAGCTCATTTCAGCAGCTTTCTCGATACCTTCACCAACTTCTAGACGTACGAAGTTAGATACTGCAGCGCCTTTTTCTTTAAGGATTTCGCCAACAGTTTTCTTAGGTTCCATGATGAAAGCTTGACCAGTTAGAGAGATTTCGCCCGTGAATTTCTTCATACGGCCGATAACCATTTTCTCAGCGATCTCTTGAGGCTTGCCTTCGTTCATAGCGATTTCAACTTGAACTTCTTTCTCTTTAGCAACTACGTCTGCTGGTACGTCTTCTGGGTTAACAAACTCAGGACGAGAAGCAGCAACGTGCATAGCAACGTGCTTAAGAGTTTCAGCTTCGCCTTCACCAGCTACAACAACACCGATTTTCTCACCGTGACGGTAAGAAGCTAGTGCAGCACCTTCAACGTAAGCTACGCGACGGATGTTGATGTTTTCGCCGATTTTAGCAACTAGAGCAACGCGAGTTTCTTCGAACTGTGCTTGTAGCTCTTCTACAGAAGCTTTAGAAGCTACTGCTGCAGCTGCAACTTCTTCTGCAAACGCAGTGAAGCTAGCATCTTTTGCTACGAAGTCAGTTTGGCAGTTAACTTCAAGAAGAACAGCTACACCGTTCTCTTCTTTGATGATGATTGCGCCTTCAGCAGCAACGTTACCAGCTTTCTTAGCTGCTTTCGCTGCGCCAGATTTACGCATGTTTTCAATTGCTAGTTCGATGTCAGCGTTTGCTTCTACAAGCGCTTTCTTACATTCCATCATGCCAGCGCCAGTGCGCTCGCGAAGTTCTTTAACTAGAGCAGCAGTTACAGTTGCCATTCTCTATTCCTCGGTTGATTCGAAAATAAGGTAAAAATCAGGGGCCAAAACGAGGCCCCCGATCTAACTATAACTTAGCTTACATTTAATAAAGATTTCAAAATCTATATTAGCTAAGCCAAGCGTGATTCAGAGCCGCTATTATTCAGCTTCTACAAAACCATCTTTTTCAGCAGCTACAGCAGCAACGTCTTTGTTACGACCTTCTTTAACCGCGTCTGCAGCAGCGTTTAGGTAAAGCTGTACTGCACGGATTGCATCGTCGTTACCTGGGATAACGAAGTCAACGCCGTCTGGGTTAGAGTTAGTATCAACTACAGCGTAAACTGGGATACCTAGGTTGTTTGCTTCTTTAACTGCGATGTGTTCGTGATCAGCATCGATTACGAATAGAGCGTCTGGTAGGCCGCCCATGTTCTTGATACCACCAAGAGACTTCTCTAGCTTCTCCATTTCACGAGTACGCATTAGAGCTTCTTTCTTAGTTAGCTTGTCGAAAGTACCGTCTTGAGCTTGCGCTTCAAGTTCTTTCAGACGCTTGATAGACTGACGAACAGTTTTGTAGTTCGTTAGCATACCGCCTAACCAGCGGTTGTTAACGTAGAACTGGTTGCTGTTTACAGCAGCTTCTTTAACAGCTTCAGATGCAGCGCGCTTAGTACCAACGAAAAGAACTTTACCTTTCTTCTCACCAACTTTAGCGATTTCTGCTAGAGCTTCGTTGAACATTGGTACAGTTTTTTCTAGGTTGATGATATGTACTTTGTTACGAGCACCAAAGATGAATGGCTTCATTTTTGGGTTCCAGTAACGAGTTTGGTGACCGAAGTGAACACCAGCTTTAAGCATATCGCGCATTGATACAGTTGCCATTTTAAAATCCTCTATGGGGTTAGGCCTCCACATCCCCCATGAATCCGACCCCTAACAACTAACCACTTTTCAGCCGTTATCTGTGTTGTTGAGGCACCCCGGAACATGTGTCGGAATGTGTGTGATTTAAAGAAATAAGTTAGTGGACATAAAGCTTGTTTCGCCAATTGGAGAAAACAGTCCTGATGTCCGGCGCGCTTTATACCATATTTTGTCTATCTATGGCTAGAAAAAATTCTAAAAATGGCGACTGCTATACTGATCTCTAAAGGTAAATTTTCTCTATAAAATAGTGTCTATATCAAGCAGGTTCTGCATCTGTTAACCGAACATTATTTAATCACGTTAACAGTATCCTCCAGTATTGTACGGACATGGTAATGTTGCGCTAAATTGCTGCACTGATAGAATAGCCCCAATATGCACACTTAGGTGCTACCAAATTAAGAGATATGCAATGGCTGTAAAAATTAAAACTGCTGAAGAAATTGAAAAAATGCGCGTCGCCGGCAAGCTGGCCGCTGACATTATTGAGATGATCGAACCTCACATCCAAGTGGGTACCACGACGGAAGAGCTCAATACGCTTTGTCATGAGTACGCTCTAGAAAGAGGTGCATACTCTGCGCCACTCGATTACCACGGTTTCCCTAAGTCAATCTGTACGTCTATCAACCACATCGTGTGTCACGGCATTCCAGCATCACAAGATGAGACAGGTAGCACAGGTCAATTCAAACCTGCAGTATTGAAAGATGGCGATATTCTAAACGTTGATATAACTGTGATTGTTCCTGATGATGAAAATGCAGACCTAAGCGTTCGTCCACAAGGTTACCACGGTGACACCTCTAAGATGTTCCTAGTGGGTGAGGTTTCACCTGCAAACAAGCGTCTGTGCATGGTTGCTCAAGAAGCACTTTACGAAGGCATGCGCCAAGTTAAGCCAGGTGTTCAACTTGGTCAAATCGGTACTGCTATCGAGAAGTACATAAAAACAAACAACAAGAACAACCCACGCGCTAAGTTCTCTATTGTTAAAGATTACTGTGGCCACGGCATCGGCTCTGAGTTCCACGAAGATCCACAAGTGGTTCACTACAAGAACAGCGACCGCACTGTGCTAAAAGCTGGCATGTGTTTCACTATCGAACCAATGATCAACGCGGGTAAGTTTGGCTGTCGTCTCGATGACGAAGATAGCTGGACAGTGTACACCGCTGACAGCAAGAACTCGGCACAGTGGGAACACACATTGGTTGTGACTGATACAGGTTGTGAAGTACTAACCCTGCGCAGCGATGATACTATTCCACGTATCATGAAGAACGCTTAGTTCATTAAACTGAACGAATCGGCCTTTTAAAAATATCCTCGCATTGTCGAGGATATTTTTTCCGCTCAATTTCGATTTTCCACCAGCTTCTGGTAAATTGTTTACTATTCTCATTTGCTTGCACGGATAGCAAACTATGCCTTATCAATGCCCTCTTACGTTCAATGATGAACAAATTGAAATCTGCGAATTAAAAAATCAGCTCGAAATCTTCACGCAGTATCAAAAAAATGAATTTCTAAATCATCATCCAGTTACTGATTTAGTACTATTGCGATCCAAATACATGGATTTGCTTCTCAGTCGATTATGGGAACATTTAGGCTTTAATAAACTGCCACATATTTCCCTTGTCGCAGTGGGTGGATATGGTCGAGGTGAACTTCACCCGTTATCGGACATTGATATTCTCATTGTCTCGCAAAAAACACTACCACCAGCTCTTGGTGAAAAGGTCAGTCAATTCATTACTCTACTTTGGGATTTAAAGCTCGAAGTTGGCCATGCTGTGCGAACTATTACTGAGTGTCTCGATATCGGCACCGATGATTTAACCGTCGCGACCAACCTACAAGAGTCGCGATTGTTATGTGGTAGTGAAGACACTTTCCAAGAACTAAAACTGAAGATTCATTCCGATTCATTTTGGCCAAGTGAGACGTTTTACAAAGCCAAGATTCAAGAACAGAGAGAGCGTCATGCTCGCTACCACGACACCACCTATAATTTAGAACCGGACATCAAATCGACTCCGGGAGGGCTCAGAGACATCCATACCCTGAGCTGGGTTGCGCGTCGCCACTTCGGCGCGACCTCTTTGTTAGAGATGAGCAAATACGGCTTTCTGACCGATGCTGAATATCGTGAGCTCGTTGAGTGCCAAGATTTTTTATGGCGTGTTCGCTTTGCATTGCATATTGAACTGCGCCGTTACGACAACCGTTTAACGTTCGCGCATCAAGCTCAAGTCGCTGAACATCTGGGTTATACGGGTGAAGGAAACCGTGGTGTTGAGATGATGATGAAAGAGTTCTACCGAACCCTTCGTCGTGTTGCTGAACTGAATAAGATGCTGCTTAAGCTGTTCGATCAAGCGATCATCAATGGCGGTCAAACCCAAGACGCTGAAATTCTCGATAGTGATTTCCAACGTCGAGGTTCGTTGATCGAAGCGCGCAAGCCTGCCCTATTCCAAGCAAGACCAGAAACCATTCTCGATATGTTCATCCATATCGCCAATGACTCGACTATCGAAGGGGTAAGTCCACCAACATTGCGACAACTGCGTACGGCACGCCGTCGATTGAACCGATTCCTGCATACCATTCCTGAAGCTCGTGACAAGTTCATGGATCTAGTTCGCCACCCTAATGCCCTGCACAAAGCCTTTAGCTTAATGCACAAATTGGGCGTGCTCTCTGCGTACTTACCGCAGTGGAGCCAGATCGTTGGTCAGATGCAGTTTGACCTATTCCATGTTTACACCGTGGATGAGCACAGTATCCGCCTGCTCAAGCACATCAACCGCTTTGGTCAAATCGAAAACCACGATAAGCACCCTATCTGCTGTGAAGTCTATCCTCGAGTACAGAAGAAAGAGTTGCTGATCCTTGCCGCTATCTTCCATGACATCGGCAAAGGCCGCGGCGGAGACCACTCTGAGATAGGTGCGGTTGAGGCTTACTCTTTCTGTATTGAACACGGGCTATCGAAGCCTGAAGCCAAACAAGTCGCGTGGTTGGTACAAAATCACCTATTGATGTCAGTAACGGCTCAACGTCGTGATATCTACGACCCAGATGTGATCACCGAATTCGCCAAAAAAGTGCGTGATGAAGAATCACTCGAGCTACTGGTTTGTTTAACCGTTGCCGATATCTGTGCGACTAACCCTGAGCTATGGAACAGTTGGAAACGAACCCTGTTAGCTGAGCTGTTCCACTCAACGCAGCGAGCACTGCGCCGCGGCTTGGAAAACCCTGTCGATGTCAGAGACCGTATTCGTCACAACCAACAAATGGCATCAGCACTGCTGCGTAAAGAAGGCTTCACCGCTCGTGAGATTGAAGTGTTGTGGCAACGCTTTAAGGCCGATTATTTCTTGCGTCACACACATAAACAAATCGCTTGGCACTGTGAGCACTTACTTCGCCTAGAAGACCCAAGCCAACCGTTAGTGCTGATCAGTAAGAAAGCGACGCGCGGTGGCACAGAAGTGTTCGTTTATTGTAAAGACCAAGCAGCACTGTTTGCGACCGTGGTTGCCGAACTCGACAGACGTAACTTTAACGTTCATGACGCGCAGGTCATGGTTAGCAAAGATGGTCATGTTTTGGATACCTTTATCGTACTAGACCAGCACGGCGAAGCGATTGATGAAGCAAGACACAAAGCCGTTGCTAAACATCTGACTCATGTATTGACTGATGGCCGCCCGACTAAGATTAAGACGCGTCGCACGCCACGTAACTTGCAACACTTTAAGGTCAAAACCTTAGTTGAGTTCCTACCAACCAAGAGCAAGAAACGTACCTTGATGGAGTTAAGAGCTCTTGATACGCCGGGGTTATTGGCTCAAGTCGGTGCAACCTTTGCGGAGCTAGACATCAACTTGCACGGTGCCAAAATCACCACCATAGGTGAGCGAGCAGAGGATCTGTTTATTCTGACCAGTGAAGCGGGAGGAAGGCTGTCTGAAGAACAAGAACAGGCACTAAGAGAACGATTAACCGAGCACGTTTCTGAACTCGCACCTTAGAAAGCGAATTCAGTCTAAAAACAGGTTTAATAACCAAATAAGTGTGGGCAAAGATAGAGAGCGATCTTGCCCACAACTTACAATCAATTCACAGATATCAACTATCTAGCTCGTCGTTAGGCTGCTACATTGATCAAGTCAATTACATAAAAGTATTACATTCATAACCTAGAGGTCGCTTATGTATCCAAACCTCACTGGCTTAGGTATCCACGAACCTAAACAGATTGAACGTTACTCCCTTCGCCAAGAAGCGCACAAAGATATCCTGAAGATTTACTTTCGTAAGCAGAAAGGGGAACTGTTCGCGAAAAGCGTTAAATTTAAGTACCCACGACAAGTAAAAAGTGTGCTTGTTAGCGGTGGCAATAATCAATACAAAGAAGTGACAGAGATTAACCGCAACCTCACTCTTGTGATTGATGAACTCAACAAAATCACCAAACCGACGCCAACGGCTGAGGTGGATGTGAAGCAGAAGATCCTTACCGACTTACGCCATCTAGAGAAAGTGGTATCAAGCAAGATCGCTGAGATCGAAGCTGATCTAGAAAAGCTAAAATGATCCCGCGACTAACTATTACTGTTAACTAACCAACATTAGTTATGCCGTTAAGGTTATACAGATACAAAAAGGGCTGATATCACTATCAGCCCTTTGTTTTTTTATTCTATTTTCTCTATTCACTTAGACTGGAGATTGCCTAAACACGCGAGACTTACTTAGACAAGCAAGTTTGAGCATCGATTAAGTTAGTATCCCACTCAAAGGTTTCAAACAACCTTAGCCAAGTTTCATCAAGGTTGGCCTTCATCACCAACTCTTCTTTTGTGAAAGGATGGATAAAGCGAAGCTCAGAAGCGTGCAACAACAAACGATGCGAATCTAAATCATCACGGAACAGTCGATTGTGCTTACCATCACCATGTGAAGTATCACCGACAATCGGATGTCTTAGATGAGCCATGTGACGACGCAGCTGATGTTTGCGACCTGTCTTTGGCATCATCTCAACCAAGCAGTAGCGGCTCGTAGGAAAGCGTCCTGTTGAATATGGTACTTCTACTTTTGCTAGCGGTTCATAGACTGTCACTGCCTCTTGCGCTTCTTTGTCTTCTTTCGCGAACTTATCTGCGATCTTATCCAGCTCAACCTTAAGTGCATAATCGAGCGTATCGCCCTCTTCTATCCAACCACGGACAATCGCATGATAGGTTTTTTGCATCTCATGATTAGCGAACATTGGCATCACCTGTGAAGCAACCTCACTCGACAACGCAAACACCAACACACCCGATGTCGGTCTGTCTAAGCGGTGTAATGGAAATACATGCTGACCAATTTGATCGCGCAATGTCTGCATAACAAATTGCGTTTCGTGTTTATCCAACCATGAACGATGCACTAGCATGCCAGCGGGCTTATTCACCGCGACAAAGTACTCATCTTGATAAATGATCTCTAACATTACGCACATACCTCATCAATGCTCTGAATTGTCACTAGCAGTTCGACTTTGTCTGCCTCATTTTTCCACACTTCACCAAAATAAGGATGGATAGCAAAGCCTTTCGGTAGGCTCATTTGGGCATCCATCATTGCGTTGATCTTAACGATAAAGATCCACTGCAACCACTCTTCCGGTTGTAACGAATCAATCCCGAAAGGTTCAACGCTCGCCAGAGCTTCATCCGAAGGCGGAAGCGTGCTCCATAGCGAACATTGGCGCATTTGTTCTTCTAATTGTTGAAGTAAAAGAGGTAACTTTGTGGCTGCTGTCATTTTTCACCAAGTTATTTATCTAGTGACCTTGAAATTGGGGCATAGAGTACCATCTATTTAGGAAAGAAAGTTAGGAGCTTTATTACTATGGAAACGATTCACACGCTCACTCAGTTACTAAAGAATAGCGGTTGCCAGTACGATATCTACGACCTAGGTCGCCGTATTCAGAAGATCGACAACACCTTATTCTCTGATGTTGAGCAAGGGAAACAGCCGTACCCATTTCCACTTCAGAAACAAGCTCACTTAGCGATTAGTTACTGGAACGAACACAAGCAACCTTGGATCTGGTTCCTAAAATTCAAACTGGACGAAAGAGGCCTATTACATCAAGGTGATGTCGGCAATTTCCTTAAGTTTGTTATCGAAGCGATGGGCACACGTTTGAACGGTGAGATCAGCGAAGAGCAACAACAAAAGCTGTCAAACAACCCATATACCTTCAAGCCTTCAGAAGACAAAATGGCCGTGTTCCATAGTCAAGTAAGAGCAGGTTTAGACCTTGCAACGAGCCAATACTACGAACACGCTCAACACTACTTCACAGGCGATCTAGGCTGGGACAACTGGAAAACCGTTGGCCTACAAGGCATCACTGATATGTGTGCTCGTTTAGGCAGCCAACAAAATGGTGTCGCGATTCGCAAAGCATTGAATAAGCTGCCTTCAGAACCTCTATACGCGACTCTCGGGGCGCTTGAGCATACGCAAATCAATGACAAGCTCGCTCAACGCTTACAAGAAATGGCAGAGAATGAGATTAACAGTCAAGAGCCAGATCTGTTCTTACTGTCAGCACTGGTACGTGCCCTTTCTGGCGCAGAGCAAAGCACAACCAACGCCGTAATTAACCAAGTTCTGGCTAGCCCGCGCTTAAGCCACCAAGAAGTATTGATTGGTTTGGCTGGTCGCAGCTGGCACGCACTGCAAGATCCTGCGATTGCTGAGCAGTTCTTGCTGCGTCTCGCACAAACGGGCAACCAAAACTTGTTCAATCAGTTATTTGCAGATTTAGTGATGATTCCGACACTGAGAATGGTATTTTTACCATTATTGAACTCGAACCCATCACCAGAACTCGCCAATGCACTTGTAGAATTACAACAAGCGGCTAAGTCGCAATAGATACCAGACAGAACAGCTCAGTAGCTCATAACAAAAAGCTCAAATCACGAACGGAATAGAGAGATAAAAGGAAGTATGGATTAAATGATAGATAACTTATTGGCTATTTTGATGCTGTGCTTCTTTTGCTTTCTGTTTTGGCAACAGCGCAGGCAATCCGAGCTTGCGAAAGCTGCCATTGCGAGAAAATGTAAAGAGCTCGACTTACAGCTATTAAGTGTTGCCTTTAGTGGTCATAAACTTAAGATGCGCCATGAGCTCACCACCATTTGGCGCTGGCACACCGTGTATCAATTTGAGTTTTCAGCGTTAGGTGATGACCTGTACCAAGGGAAACTGACCATGGTGGGCTTCCGTTCTATGCGGTTTGAGCTACAGCCTCATAGAATGTAACGTCGCAATACGCGGTATAACTATATTCATGATAAGGGCCAAACTGATCTTGTTTGGTCTCTTTAAATGCAAAGCCTAACTTTTCAAGTAACTTAATTGATGGGTTATGACCAACATTAACGGTCGCGACAACATTCGTTAGGTGTTCTTCAAAACAAACCAAACTAAAGAAAGGTTTTAGCACTTCACTAGCAAGGCCTTGATTCCAAAACTCCTTGTCCAGAATAAATCCCAGTTCATGCTTCCCTTCTTCAGACGAAACAAACAAATGCCCGAGGTATTCGCGGGTTTGGTTGTGGATAATGGCTCGGCAAAAACCAACGTTGTCGTTCAGTATTTCTTGAAATAGGTGTTTTGCAGAGGCAATAGAATGCGGCCCGTTCATTTCAGCACGATTGATGGGGCAGCAATTCAACTTGATAAAGTCATGTTCTAACTGCTCGGTATAAGGTACCAACAGCGTTCTTGAGGTTGCTATCGTCATAAAACACTCCTTGTGTTGACCATTAGCAGAAAAGCAGATGTCGCGTGCTTAGATAAAAGCTCCTGAATTAAAGAGAGCCCCTAGATAGAGAAAAAGCCTTAGGAAAAGAAAAGCCCCGACACCGAAGTGTCAGGGCTAGGGTCTTACTCGCAGCAGTCCGGCTACTAATTAATGCTCCATGCATCATCCATAATAGTGGCTGTAATCCTTCAGCTCTTTCCTTTACTTCGCCGTCCTAGCGGTGTCCAATCATCCTGAAAGCTAACAATCCTAGTTAGCGCACATCACTTGTTCCGTGAGCGGTGTCCTTTACATCGTCCTGATGCTAATCCAACCCTTTAATCCTAAAGGTGTCCATTGTCATTCCGTTGCAGCTAACTTCCTGTTAACTGACTGTATCCCTACAATGTCCTTACGCTCCATGCTTGATCACTCAATCCTAAGTAACCAAATCTTCATCCTGAAGATAACCAAATCCTTGGTGCTTTCCTGTTCCGTGTCAGAATCCTTCCGACAAGGTTTAATTTACGCGATTTAGGATTTCGGACAATAGATTTGCATCACATTTTGAATTCAAGAAAGTTGTTAATTATATAAAACAATTAAAATTCAACACCTTAACCATGTGCACATCAATCTCTCTAGCGATGTATTCGTGTTATCTCACAACCTTTGTAAGAGATCTCTCACAAGCCATGGGCGGTTTTATGATTCGCTATCATTCACCAGAGCGAGTAAAATGACTAAAGACTAAAAATGGAGATCAACATGCTGACAAAAGATGTTTCTGAAGAGTTGAAATCAGTGCTTGAAGGACTGCAAGAGCAAGGGAAAGAGCCGACAGTTGCTTTAGTTAAGGCTCGTATGAGCACATCCGTTCCGATGCCCGCTTTAATCACGACCATCAAGAGCTGGAAAAGCGCAAATCGTGTTCCTAAAGTTGAAGTCGCGACACAAGAAGAGCCAGCACTTGATCGTGTTAGCCAACTGGAAAAGCAAATCCTTGAACTCACTGCTCGCGTTGCCATGCTTGAAGCTAAACTAACTGATCAATAAGGCAACTGAGCAATAAGTTGACCGATAAATAAGCTAACAGAGAAATAGAACACTATGAAGATATGGGTTGATGCGGACGCTTGTCCAAAGGTTATCCGAGAAACAATCGTACGCGCAGCTGAGCGCACAGGGGTTGAATGTACCTTTGTGGCAAACCATCTGGTTCCCGTTCCTAAACGCAATAACATTCACTCAATTCAAGTGCCAAGCGGGTTTGATATTGCTGATGATGAAATCGTAAAGCGCACTGAACCCGGCGATCTTGTGATTACATCCGATATCCCTCTGGCTGACGAAGTGATCACTAAAGGTGGGCAAGCACTCAGCTCTCGTGGTGAGCTTTACACCAAAGAGACCATTAAAGCGCGTCTGAACATTCGTGACTTTATGGATACCATGCGCTCAAGTGGCATCCAAACGGGTGGACCAAGTGCCCTTTCTCAAACCGACCGTCGTGAGTTTGCCAACCACTTAGATAGAATTCTAGCCAAACGCTAGCTGGCTCATCCGAGCTTAACCTAGTTCTATCTCTCCATAAAAAATCAAAAAACCTGCAAACAATGCAGGTTTTTTTAATATCAATTAGAAGAAGGTTTCCCCTACTCTACAACTAAGGCGTGTAGTACGTTGCAGCGCCTGGACCTACTGGTAGACCGAATACGAATACCCATAGGTAGAACAAGATGCTCCAACCAAACATGAATACCATTGAGTAAGGCAACATTGTCGCGATCAGTGTACCGATACCTAGGTTCTTCATGTAGCGAGTTGCTACGGCAAGGATAAGACCGAAGTAGCTCATCATTGGTGTAATGATGTTGGTTGTTGAATCACCGATACGGTAAGCCGCTTGAATCGTTTCAGGTGCGTAGCCTACTAGCATTAGCATTGGAACGAAGATTGGCGCTGTTACTGCCCACTGTGCAGAAGCTGAACCGATCATCAGGTTAATGAAACCACACATTAGGATGAATGCGAAGAACAACATTGGACCCGTTAGGCCGATATCCTGAAGGAATGTTGCGCCGCCTACAGCAACCACTTGACCAAAGTTCGTCCACTTAAAGAAAGCAACAAACTGTGCAGCAAAGAATACAAGAACGATGTACATGCCCATTGAAGACATCGACGTTGCCATTGCATTAATCACATCACGGTCATTCTTCATTGAACCGGTAATTTTGCCGTAAACAAAACCAGGAATAGCAAAGAATACAAAGATAAACGCGACGATACTTTTCAGGAATGGAGAGCCTGAAATCGTGCCCGCCTCTGAACGTAGAACACCGTCAGCAGGAACAACAGTCCAAGCTAAAAGCGCACTCACGATTAATACAGCGACACCCGCCAATCTAAGGCCTTTCTTCTCAATAGCAGTAAGCTTACCCATTGAGTCATTTGAAAGATCTTCAGACGCGTCTTCGACATTGTATTTACCCAGTTTAGGTTCAACAATCTTCTCTGTTACCAATGCGCCGGCAATCGAGATAAAGAAGGTCGAAATAAACATGAAGTACCAGTTTGATTCAGGGCCAACAGAGTAAGATGGATCAAGCATTTGTGCTGCTGTTTCTGTGATACCAGAAAGCAGTGGATCAACCGTACCGATAAGTAGATTTGCAGAATAACCACCAGATACACCAGCAAATGCTGCCGCTAGACCTGCTAATGGGTGACGACCCAATGAGTGGAAAAGCATTGCTGCAAGAGGGATAAGTACTACGTAACCCAGCTCTGAAGCCGTGTTAGAGATAATACCGGCAAATACCACGGTTACAGTAACCATGCGCTGAGATGCGCCCATTACCATGCCGCGCATTGCCGCAGATAATAGACCTGAGTGCTCAGCAATCGCAACACCTAGCATTGCAACAAGTACAGTACCAAGTGGCGCAAAGCCAACAAAGTTCGAAACTAGATTCGTTACGATGAGTTGTAAGCCTTCAGCATTAAGTAAGCTTACAACGTGGATCATACCATCAGCAGCACGACCACTAGCACCTTCAGGGCGAGGGTCCATGACAGACACTTCAAAGTAACCAGCAATACCTGAAGAAACTAGGATTGCGACACAGAAGATAGCAAAAAGAGTGATTGGGTGGGGTAAAAGGTTCCCCAAATATTCAACGCTGTCTAAAAAGCGCGTGAAAATAGGTTTTTTTGGTGCGTTGTTTTTTATTGAAGCAGATGAACTCATCTGTTCCCTCCTTGTGTAGTGATTCCTGTGCAATTGTGACAAAGATGTTCAAATTGCCAGCGAAGGGTACGCGACAAAAATATCAATTAGAAATTCAAAATGTTACAAAGTGTGTAACAAACGACGACTTTTAACTCTATTTGAACAATTAATTAGCAAATAAATCTATATTAAACACAAAAACTAGATTTATAATTTACAACAACGCATTCACTAGAAATATAACTCACAATATAACCCATTGATTCACTTGAAAATAAAATACATCGTACGTTAAATACACACTCGATATCCGGTTAAGTTCCTCTCGAAGGAAAAGAAAAACAGACAAATGAATGAAGTTTGACTTTCCCCTCGTTTTTACACACATGTCACATCATATTGACGGTTATTTTTGAACCGCTTTAAATCTTGGATTGGATTTACAGATCACATAGTGACGCCCTCTACGCTTAACTATCTGGCAATCAGGGTGACGGCTTTTCGCACTTTTAAGTGATTTAACAACTTTCATTATTTAGCTCCCTTACCTAATTGACCAAAACGACGAGTGAAGTTCGCAACGCGTCCCTCTTTATGTAGCACTCGTTGTTTGCCCGTATAGAAAGGATGCGACTTTGGCGACACCTCAATCGTGAAGTAAGGGCAAGTATTGCCGACTTCCCATTCGATAGTACGGTCTGTTTTTAGCGTTGAGCCGATTAAGAAGTACTCATCGACACTGGTGTCATGAAAAACCACGGGACGGTAATCTGGATGGATATTCGGTTTCATTGTATTCCCCTTAAATAACCAACTTGATATGTTATAACACTACAAGTGACAATTGTTATCAAAAGAAAAACAAGCGATTTTATGATATTTTCCGTCTTAATCGTAATCAGAGAACACCCAACTATGTACACAATTGAACCTGTTGGCTTTATTGAGTCTCCTTATAAAGAGAAGTTCGCTGTGCCAAGGCAGCCCAGGTTGGTACCCACATCCACCTCAAGAGTCAGATTGGTTGATGCAGCAAACTGCCTTGAGTCTGTTCGTGATATAGAGCAATTTAGCCATGTTTGGTTACTATTTCTGTTCGACAAGAACCTTGAAGCAGGCTGGAAACCAACTGTGAGGCCACCTCGCCTTGGCGGGAATGAACGTATTGGTGTATTCGCGTCACGTGCCACATTCAGACCAAATGGAATTGGCATGTCTGCGGTTGAACTAAAAGGTGTGTCTCAAGAGAAAGGACAGACTTGGTTGGATCTCGGCAGCGTCGACTTAGTAGACGGTACACCGATCATCGACATCAAGCCTTATATCCCCTATTCAGATTCGATTCCGGATGCATTGGGAGGGTTTGCCGCCGATGAACCAGAAGTGCTCGACGTTAACTTTTCGCAGCAAGCGCAAAGTAAGCTCGCAAGCCATCCACAAGCGCGCCATATCATTCAGGTGATCAAAGAAGTATTAGGCCAAGATCCGCGACCTGCCTATAAAAAAGGCAAGCCTGACAACAAGGAATATGCGGTAAATTTGTTCAATCTTAACGTGAAATTCGTGGTTGAAACGCTTTTCATCAATGTAACTGACATTGAACGCTTTTGAGATCCCAAATAGGCTGATATTATATGCGGCTATATCAGATTTGCTGTGGTTACGAACGACAGCAAGTTTTCTTTTATCAATGATGAAACGGATACCATAGAATGCGTACCAGTAACTACCTTCTTTCTACTCTGAAAGAGACTCCAAACGACGCAGAAGTTATCAGCCACCAGCTGATGCTACGTGCAGGTATGATCCGTAAGCTAGCTTCAGGTTTATATACTTGGCTACCTACTGGTCTACGTGTACTGCGTAAAGTCGAAAATATCGTTCGCCAAGAGATCGATAATGCAGGTGCCGTTGAAATCTTGATGCCCGTAGTTCAACCGTTTGAGCTTTGGGAAGAGACTGGCCGTTCTGAAAAGATGGGGCCTGAGCTACTTCGTTTCACAGACCGTCACTCTCGTCCATTTGTTCTTAGCCCAACAGCTGAAGAAGTGGTAACGAGTCTAGTACGTAACGAGATCAGCTCTTACAAACAGCTACCTCTAAATCTGTACCAAATCCAGACTAAATTCCGTGATGAGCGCCGCCCTCGTTTTGGCGTAATGCGTGCACGTGAATTCTCTATGATGGATGCGTACAGCTTTGATATCGACAAAGAAGGCTTAGAAAAGTCTTACCAAGCGATGCACGATGCTTACTGTAAAGCATTCGACCGCATGGGCCTTGAATACCGCCCGGTATTAGCAGACTCTGGCGCAATCGGCGGCAGCGGCTCTCAAGAGTTCCACGTTCTTGCTGAAAGCGGCGAAGACCTAATCGCATTCTCTTCTGAATCTGATTACGCAGCGAACATCGAGAAAGCAGAAGCACTAGCTCCTACTGAAGAAGTTGCAGCGCCTACTCAAGAGATGGAATTGGTTGATACGCCAAACGCAAAAACAATCGCAGAACTTGTAGAGCAGCACGGTCTAGCAATCGAGAAGACAGTTAAGACTCTATTCGTTAAAGCATCTGATGAAGTAGAAGCAGATATTATTGCTCTAATCATCCGTGGTGACCACGAGCTTAACGAAGTGAAAGCAGAAAACCTTCCACAGGTTGCTTCTCCGCTAGAGATGGCTTCTGAAGAAGAAATCCGCGCACTTGTTGGTGCAGGTCCTGGTTCACTTGGACCTGTTGGCCTAGAGCTACCATTCATCGTTGACCGCTCTGTTGCTGTAATGAGCGACTTTGGCGCTGGTGCAAACGTAGATGGTAAGCACTACTTCGGCATCAACTGGGGTCGTGACGTTGAGCTGGCTCAAGTTGAAGACCTACGTAACGTAGTTGAAGGCGACCTAAGCCCATGTGGTCAAGGTACTATCCAGCTTAAGCGTGGTATTGAAGTTGGTCACATCTTCCAACTAGGTAATACTTACTCTAAAGCAATGAACTGTAACGTGCTTGGCCCTGATGGTAAGAGCGTAATCCTAGAAATGGGTTGTTACGGTATCGGTGTTTCACGTGTTGTTGCATCTGCTATCGAGCAAAACCACGATAAATTCGGTATCACTTGGCCAGACGCACTAGCGCCGTTCCAAGTTGCTATCGTACCAATGAACATGCACAAATCTGAGCGCGTTAAAGAAGCAGCTGAGAAGCTATACGCTGAATTAACAGCTATGGGTATCGAAGTTTTATTCGATGACCGTAAAGAGCGCCCTGGTGTTATGTTTAAAGATATCGAGCTTGTGGGTATCCCTCACACTATCGTTATCGGCGATCGCAGCATGGACGAAGGTAACTTCGAATACAAAAACCGTCGTACTGGTGATAAAGAAGCTATCGCAATGGACACGGTTATCGAGCACCTTAAGGCTCAACTAGCTTAGTAATCCGATTACTGACTAGATAAACATTGAAAGGCTGCCGTTAGGTGGCCTTTTTTGTGCCTGTCATTTCGCTTCAAACTCCCTTCTATTTATCAGTAGAGTAAATAACGTAAGTTAATCCCCTGTTCATCTTTAAATCCGTATATTGGTGTCATCAACTTTTTGGACATGCTCACCATTGGAGGTATCGATGGATATCAAAAGCTTACTGAACCAAGCACTTAAATCAGATCTCGTAAAACAAGGTACTCAGCAACTTTCACAAGGGTCTTCAAGTTTAAGTGGCCTTTCTCAAGGCAGCAATAGCAAGAGTAGCAGTAAAAGTACACTCGGAGCCTTCGGTGCAGGCGCAGTTGGCGGAGGACTGTTAGGTGCGTTAATGGGCTCTAAGAAGACTAAGAAAATGGGTAAGAAAGCGGCTGGGATTGGCGGCGCAGCAGCACTGGGCGCTTTGGCTTATAAAGTCTACAACGACTACCAGTCCAAACAAGGCCAGACACCTAACGCCGAACAGGCTCAGTTTGATGAAAATGATGCAAACCACAGCGTGCTGATTCTACGATCGATGATTGCCGCGTCTAAAGCTGATGGCCATGTTGATGAAGAAGAGATGGCTAAGATAGAGCAAGCCGTCGAGAATATGGGCGCTGATTATCAACTGACTAAATTGGTCTCTGAAGAACTGCATAAGCCACTCGACCCAAGCGAAATCGCTCAACTGGCAACGTCACCTCAACAGGCGAGTGAGATCTACTTAGCCTCTTTGATTGTGGCCGACGAACAGAATTTCATGGAAAAGGCGTACCTGAAAGAGCTCGCGAAACAGCTCAATCTTGCTGATGAAGTCACCTATCAACTTGAACAACAAGTCTCTGGCTAATCGGCAAGTACCAAACGAAGCCGTAAAGAACGGCCTAAGCAGCGAGCTAACCAAGTGAGATATTGAGCAAGGACAAACTAACTCTGAACTTAATCAGATCCACTTTGTTTTTGCTTATCTCTATGTGTATATTGAGATCAGTTATCATTTGGTTAGGTATAAAAATGAAAGTATACGATTGTTGTGATTTGGTGCGTGAACTGTATTCTCAAATTGGCAGTGGCGACCAAGGCTATATCCCTAAAGCGATCACCTGCGCGGTAAAAACATTGAATGACCTTGCTGCAGATGAATCTCTTCCTAAAGAAGCGCGTGAGCGTGCAGCCTTTGCCGCTGCAAACCTGCTGATCTCAGATTTCGAGGACTAATATGAACCTCGCTAATTTTGAAAAAATGGATCCTGTAATGTTGATGAGTATCGTCAACATGAAGCTACGTGACGACTTCGGTGGTGATTTGGATCGAGTGGTCAACTTCTACGAGATCGACAAAGCAGCATTGATCGCAAAGCTCGCGTCTGCTGGTTTTGAGTATCTTCCAGAAGCTAAACAGTTTCGATAGTCGTTAAAAAAATCTTCCTATTTAAAGGCCAACCTCTGTGTTGGTCTTTTTTTTGGTGATACGTAACAAGCAAACATGCAGCAAACCCGTTATAAATTATCTGTCTGCACCTATACTTTTATATCTTAGAGTCAACGAACGCGCCTTGAACCAAAGCGTATTGTTGTATAGGCTACCCAAACTAGCATATAAAACTCATCACCCAACTTGATGATAGTGAAGGATTAACAATGAAAAGACTCGGACTTTTAGCCGTTATCGCAGCCGCACTCACCGCAGGTTGCGCTTCAAATACTCAGCAAGACAACTTTCGCGAAGCCTCTTTTGAGCTGTGTAATACTGAAGTCGATATTTACTCTGTAAGCCATGATGAACGAGTTCGTATCGTCTGTTCTGATGGCTCTAAATTCGCTTTGAACAGCGAAGACACATTAGAAGTGATGCGTGACATCAACATCGACTACTGTGATGGCGAAGGCCTAGGTAAGTTCAGTGAAAGCCGCCACTACTACTCTTTCAAGTGTAAGTCAGGCACCCTACTTAGCATCAAAAAGTAGAATCGACACTACCAAATACCAAAGGGTTAATGTGAAAGCATTAACCCTTTTTAATACCCGCTTTTCTTTACTCTTAATCCCAAATCCACCAGCCACCAGATACAAAAAATAGCTCCTTTAAAGAAGCCTCTAGTATCATTGCTTTTCAAAGTAGTTGTTTGAAATTCTAAGAGAGCACGCAGAGATTACGGGTGTAAGTGAGCATGCTCGACAACAATTTTAAAACTTCCAAGTACAAAAAAGGCCCCTATTAAGGAGCCTCTAGTATCAATATTTTTCAAAGTAGTTGTTTGAAATTCTAGGAGAGCACGCGGAGCTTACGAATGTAAGTGAGCATGCTCGACAACGTAATACCCAAAAAAACAAAAAAAGCTCCCAACAGGAGCCTTTCAAATCGTATTTTTCAATCAAATAGCTTTAGTTCAAGGAAAAGGCGCGGAGTTTACGAATGTAAATGAGCACCTTTGACACAGAAATTAAGCTATTTGAGCCAGAAAAATTAAGCGTAAACAGGTAGACGCTTACAGATCTCTAGTACTTTTGCTTTAGTCGCTTCGATAACAGACTCATCACCCATGTTATCTAGGATGTCACAGATCCAACCTGCTAGCTCTTTCGCGTCTGCTTCTGAGAAACCGCGACGAGTGATAGAAGGAGAACCGATACGGATACCTGAAGTAACGAATGGGCTACGTGGGTCGTTTGGTACTGAGTTCTTGTTTACAGTGATGTTTGCTGCACCTAGTGCTGCATCTGCTTCTTTACCTGTGATGTCTTTGTTGATTAGGTCAACTAGGAACAGGTGGTTCTCTGTAGAACCTGAAACGATGTTGTAACCACGAGCTAGGAATTCAGCAACCATTGCTTTTGCGTTAGCAACAACGCGTGCTTGGTATTCTTTGAACTCTGGCTCTAGAGCTTCTTTGAACGCTACTGCTTTACCAGCGATAACGTGCATTAGAGGACCACCTTGGCCGCCTGGGAATACTGCTGAGTTCAGCTTCTTGTAAAGATCTTCGCCTTCGTTAGAAAGGATTAGACCACCACGAGGACCCGCAAGCGTTTTGTGCGTCGTTGTAGTTACTACGTGAGCGTGTGGCACTGGGTTCGGGTAAACGCCTGCAGCGATTAGACCTGCTACGTGAGCCATATCTACGAACAGGTAAGCACCTACTTTGTCAGCGATTTCACGCATGCGCTTCCAATCACAGATTTGAGAGTAAGCAGAGAAACCACCGATGATCATCTTAGGCTTGTTCTCGATAGCCAGCTTTTCCATCTCTTCGTAATCGATTTGACCCGCTTCATCGATACCGTAAGGGATGATGTTGTAAAGCTTACCAGAGAAGTTTACTGGAGAACCGTGAGTTAGGTGACCACCGTGTGCTAGGCTCATACCTAGAACCGTATCGCCTGCATTTAGTAGTGCCATGTATACAGCGTTATTTGCTTGAGAACCTGAGTGAGGCTGTACGTTTGCGTACTCTGCACCAAATAGTTCACATGCACGTTCAATTGCTAGAGTTTCAACTTTGTCTACGTACTCACAACCACCGTAGTAACGCTTGCCTGGGTAGCCTTCAGCGTATTTGTTTGTTAGCTGAGAACCTTGAGCTTCCATTACACGTGGGCTTGTGTAGTTTTCTGAAGCGATAAGTTCGATATGCTCTTCCTGACGAAGAGTTTCTTCTTGGATAGCTGCGAATAGATCCGCATCGTAATCAGCAATGTTCATGTCACGCTTAAGCATCTGTATCTCCTGACTCAGATTGTACTGAAAGTTTCAAAAAAACCACACAACGACCGAAAGCAAACGTTTCCGTCACCGTTTTGATGTGACGCATTCTACATAATTTGATCTAGGTCATAAAGAGCTAATTGCAATTTTATCATGCAGTTTTTTCATAATCACATATAAGATTCATCATGGTTATTTGGCTTATCCAACCAAAGATGGCGCTTACTGTCAATTTTACGCTTTACACCCTGTAAAACGCAGATTACATAGGTTTACCTTAATTTTGCCCCTCAAGCTACCGAAAGCTAAGGTTTTTCTCTACTATGCACGCCTTTATTGGTTAGGTAATTATAAAAACGATGGAAAAACACTCACGTAAAGAAGATTGGGTAGCGATTCTCACTGGCACGTTTTTAGTGGCGTTAGGCGTCTTCTTTTTACAGTCAGCGAACCTGCTTACCGGGGGCACTACTGGCTTGGCTCTGCTTTTGAGTCAATTCTTGCCTGTAACCTTTGGTATTTTGTACTTTGTTGCCAATTGTCCATTCTATTTATTAGCATGGAAACGATTCGGCCGTAGCTTTGCTATTAGCAGTGCGATTTCTGGTGCTTTAGTGTCTGTGTTTGCCGATCATTTATACTTAGTTATCTCGCTAGAAGTTCATAACGAGATCTATTGTGCTGTTGCCGGCGGCTTACTAATGGGCTTAGGTATGCTAATCCTATTCCGTCACCGCTCAAGTCTGGGTGGCTTCAACGTACTGTGCTTGTTTATCCAAGACCGCTACGGTATCTCGGTAGGCAAAACACAAATGGGTATTGATGCGTGTATTCTGTTTGCATCGTTCTTCTTCGTGTCACCTTGGGTGATTGCCGTTTCTGTATTAGGCACCGCAGTATTGAACATCGTATTGGCAATGAACCACAAACCAACTCGCTACTCGGTGAATTACGCGTCTTAGAGTTCATTACCTGCTCTGTCGTTGCTGGCACTCGATGCTCAAACTTCTCGCAAGTAGACTCGAGGCACGATATTCCAGCCATCACTAAAACAAAAAAGGCTTTGGGGAGCACTCCAAAGCCTTTTAACAGCCGAATCCTTTAAGGGGAAGAGAATCAAGCCGATTGAAATAAAAACAAGGTTAACCTTCAATCAAGAGAATACGAGTCTCGTAAGGACGTAAGACTTGATGATGTAATGCAACTGAAGTGTTCGCTTGTTGATAGTTAGACAACAGACTCTTCGCCTTAGTCATATCAAAACGTTCCGGTAAAACGCACTCCGCCTCTTCACCATAATAGTTGTTAATACACAGCAAGGTTTGCCCTTCGTTCTCACGTGCATATGCAAAAATGGATGAGTGATCAGGCAATAGATCTTGATAGCTGCCATCTGTAATCACTGGCACTTGTTTACGTAACTCAATCAAACTCTTATAGAAATAGAAAACAGAGTCTTTGTCTTCCAGTGCTTGCTCAGCGTTAATCCCAGGGTAATTATTCGCTACATCAAGCCATGGCTGAGCTTGTGAGAACCCTGCGTAAGGCTCACTGTTCCATTGCATTGGTGTACGAGAGTTATCACGAGACTTCTGCGCCAAAATCGCCATCATATCTTCATGAGCCACACCATCACGGTTCACCATGATGTCGTACATATTGGTACTCTCAACATCACGATACTGGCTAATTTCAGTATAGCTAGGGTTAGTCATGCCAATCTCTTCACCTTGATAGATATAAGGTGTGCCCTGCATCATGTGGATAGAAGCGGCGAGCATCTTGGCTGATTCAACGCGATATTGCTGATCGTTACCTAAGCGACTCACCACTCTTGGTTGGTCGTGGTTACACCAGAATAGTGCGCCCCACCCTTTGCCATTCAATCCCGTTTGCCAGTGGTTAAAGATCGATTTGAGCTGTAAGAAATCAAACGGCGCATTGGTCCACTTCTCACCATTGGTGTAATCGACCTTAAGGTGGTGGAAGTTAAACACCATCGATAGCTCACTGTTATCAACGTTTGAGTATTGCTGGCAGTGTTCCAACGTGGTTGAAGACATCTCGCCTACGGTCACGCTGCCGTACTTCTGAAATACGGCTTCGCTGATCTCTTTCAGGTATTCGTGTACACGTGGACCATCGGTATAGAAACGACGGCCATCACCGATATCATCATTAGGAAAGTCTTGCTGCTTCGAAATCAGGTTGATCACATCCAAGCGGAAACCATCAACGCCCTTTTCTGCCCAAAAGCTGATAACGTCTTTCACTTCTTCACGTACAACCGGGTTCTCCCAGTTGAGGTCAGCCTGTTCTTTGGCGAATAAGTGTAGGAAGTATTGCCCAGTCGCCTCATCTAGTTCCCACGCATTACCACCGAACTTAGACTGCCAGTTAGTTGGTGCTTGACCATCTACGGGATCTTTCCAAATATAGTAATCGCGGTAAGAGCTGTTTTTGTCGCCCAAAGCAGATTGAAACCATGCATGCTCTGTCGAGGTGTGGTTTACCACGATATCCATCACGATACGGATACCACGTTGGTGCGCTTCAGACAGCAATAAGTCGAAGTCTTCCATGGTGCCGAATTGAGGATTAATCGCGTAGTAGTCTGAGATATCGTAACCATTATCGATCATAGGAGATGCGTAAACCGGGGTTAGCCAAATCGCATCGACACTCAAATGTTTGAGGTAATCCAGTTTCGAAATGATCCCTTTGATGTCGCCAGTACCTTTACTGCCACTGTCGCAGAAGCTCTTTGGGTAGATTTGATAGATGGTTGCGGTTTTCCACCAGCTTTCATCATGTTCAGTCATCGCCATCTCTAACACTCACTTACCAGAAAATATAAAATAAAAATCACCATGTGAATCATGGTCGAATAGCCGTTATAACTAAAAGAAAAAGCTATAACTAAGAGAAAAAGCGATGGCTCACTTTGGAGTCATCGCTTATTAAATGCATTACGCGTTGGCGGTTTCTAGTTCGCCTTTCATCTGTGCTCGTTTATAGAAGAACAGTGTTAACGTGACGGGTAGTACAATCGCCACCAGCATCGCAATTAAGTAAACAGACCAATATTGAGGTTGAATCGATAGGATGCCCGGCAAGCCGCCGACACCGATACCATTCGCCATCACACCCGCGCTACCACAGATTGCGGCTGCAACAGCACTACCAATCATTGCGCTCAGCATTGGGAATTTGTATTTAAGGTTAATACCGTACATCGCAGGCTCTGTTACACCTAAGTAGGCTGAGATTGCCGCAGGAACCGAGATATCTCGTTCACCTTCACGCTTACTCAAGATAATGATGCCGACTACTGCCGATGCTTGTGCAATGTTTGATAGTGCAATCAAAGGCCAAATTGGTGTCCCGCCTAAGTCTTGCATCAGTTGCAGATCCACCGCGTTGGTGGTGTGGTGAATACCCGTGATAACCAAAGGTGCGTATAGGAAACCAAAAACCACTGAACCAAGAATCGCAAAATCACCTGTCATTGCAGCTTTAGCCGCGAATGCCACACCATCGCCTAACATACGACCGAATGGGCCAATGAAAGCGTGCGCTAGAATCACAGACAAAATAATCGATACAAATGGCACAACCACTAGGTACAAGTAAGCAGGGACGATACGCTTAAGATTGGTTTCAATGAACGCCAAAGCCACACCCGCTAACATCGCTGGGATCACCTGAGCCTGATAACCGACCTTCTCAATCACGAACAGCCCAAAATCCCATACCTCAGGTACCGATTTACCTATCATGTATGCGTTCATGAGTTGTGGTGAAACTAAGGTCACACCGAGCGTGATACCCAAAATAGGGGTTCCGCCAAGCTTCTTAACCGTAGCCCAACACACGCCAACCGGTAGGAAGAAGAAAATAGCTTCGCCGATCAACCATAAGAAAGAGTGAACGGTTGCCCAGAATTGACTGATTTCAACGAGGGTTTTGCCGTCGAACATGCGAATGTCGCCAATCACATTACGGAAACCAAGAATCAAACCACCTGTAATGATGGCAGGCAGCAGTGGTACGAAAATTTCGGCTAAATGGGAGATACCACGCTCAAGGAAGTTCATGTTTTGACGAGCAGCCAGCTTCGCCTCATCTTTTGATGATGCCTCTTTACCTGTCTGTTCAATCAGAAGTGCGTACACTTCATCAACTTCAGTGCCAATCACAACTTGGAATTGGCCTGCATTAGTAAAACAGCCTTTTACTAGCTTCAGTTTTTCGAGTTCAGCTTTGTTGGCCTGCTCTGTATCGTTCAATACAAAACGCAGTCGAGTCAGACAGTGGCTGACACTCGCAATGTTTTCTTTACCACCGACTAACTCGATAAGACGCGCAACGTCTTGCTTCGCTATCTTACTCATACTACCCCACCCTGGTTTCATTCAATTACTCATCTAAACCATGCAAGCTATAATCACTCAGACTTAGATTTATGGGAACATTCCCAATTACGGTTATTATAATGCCCGTATGAATGATAAATTAAAATGGGAACAATCCCATTAATTGAAAGAGATCACACTCTAATTTTAATCTAAGCCGTTCAATTTCGCTTAATTGAGTGGATTATAGAATAGGAGATTGCGTATGATGAGAGATCTCTGAATTGCCTAAAAGCTGAGAGATCAATAGATTAGCAGCCAACTTACCTGCAGATTGGTAACCAGGATCAATGCTAAATACTCGTGGGAATAAGAAAGAGAGAAGATCATTACCACCAACGCCAGTCACCACCACATCTTCACGTTGTAGTTCTTGCAGACGCTTGATTACACCAAGAGCCAGCGTATCACTGGCACAAACGATCGCTTGAGTCGCGGGAGTTAACACCTCATCCACCAGCTGATAAGCACTTTCGTGATGAAGTTGACCAGTACGATAGTTTGCCACTGAACCTGTGTTTTCACACCAATCGAGATAAGCCTTAAGACGCAGTTCACCGGTTGATTTATCACTAGGATCAACCCCGATAAAGCCAACGTCAGAGATCCCTTGATCCGATAAATGCACCAACGCACTATTGATCACCTGTTGGTTATCATAGTTAATCGACGTCACGTTCTCGGTATCCAGAGCAATCACCACCGCTTTGTGTTCCCAAGCTTCGATTGCCGGAATATCGCAGTCAGTAAAACCAAATACAATAATGCCATCAACGTTACGACGCTTTAGAACTTGCAGGTGCTCATTGGCTTTATCTCTATCAAGTTGGCTTTCCATGATCACGACATCGTAATCCGCTCGATACAACTCGGCCAGCATCGTACTTACCGCTTTGTTTTCAGAAGGAGAGTCCAGACGAGAAATGATTACGCCGATGACTTTTTGACTGCCACCGCGCATCGATTGCGCAGATTTTGAAGGCGTGTACCCAGATTCTTGAATTACTCTTTCCACCCTTTCACGGGTTTCAGGTTTCACTTTTGGATCATTGGTCAGAACGCGTGATACGGTTGACTTACCAACACCGGACAGCTTTGCAATATCAAGAATAGTGAGTTTTTTGCTCATAAAAAGTCTAACGTTAAAGGGAAGAGAAGAAAAAGTGAGGGTAGATTCCCTCACTTAACTGTTTGTAAATACTAGCAGTTCTTACTATGACTTACTTTGGCAATTTCGATAGACTACGCGACCAAGTTCTAGACGCGCATTGTCACCTTTCGTGCGCAAAGTGATGCTGTTAATCATCTCTGAAGTGCCATCATCTAAGATGTATTTGGTTCCTGAGCCCGCTGGAACTTGAGTCAGGCGGTATTCATTATCAGGCAAGCGTAGTACCGCTTTTTCATTATCAAGGTAAGACACATCAAACGAGACGTCAGACTCACATTGATAAGTCGCGAATTGATCATTCGATGTTGCGCTATCAGTCTCAGGGGCTGCTGATTTAGAGCACCCAACCAATGCTACTGTACATAGAGATGCTACCAACATAGCTTTCATACTTCGTTCCTCATCTTTATATAGTCAACGACACTTAGCCTATTCACAGGTTCGAACAAACCTAATGTAAGTGCCTAATGATAGGTCCATACCTTAGTGATAAATAAAACGTTTAGCCTTTTAAGAAAGCGGGTACGTCTTTAATGCTATCAAGTACCACGCTAGCCAACGCTTCACCTTTTTCAGTGATGGGTTTACCCGTTCTTACCAAGACTTTAGTACCAACACCTGCTGCTTCTGCAGCCATCATGTCTTCCGCTTTATCGCCGATCATGACCGAGTTAGCCATATCAATCTTCAGAAAGTCACGAGCAGAAATGAACATGCCTGGCTTTGGCTTACGACATTCACAATCTTGCTTGTAGTCACCAATACCGTGCTCAGCGTGGTGAGGACAGTAATAAATGCCATCGAGCTCGACACCATTATCAACAAAGTTCCAATCCATCCACTGCGTTAAAGAAAGAAAACGGTCTTCACTAAACATGCCGCGAGCAATACCAGATTGGTTGGTCACTAGCACCAATAAATAACCCATATCTTTAAACGCTTTCGCCGCTTCAAACACACCATCGATGTATTCAAAGTCATGCTCATCATGTACGTAGCCGTGATCAACGTTAATCACTCCATCACGATCTAAAAAAACAGCAGGTTTAGACAAAATTTTGTTCTCTATCAACTCTCTATTAATCATTAATTATTACACGCTTTATTTGCTTCATCACTATCTATTTAGTTTTGCGTTCGTTAACGATTTGTTTCTAGCTTAGCCATACAATCGACGTTTAGCCGTCTAGACGTAAAAATATCTATTGACTTAGATCATAGAACACCATAGCATCGTCTGTAAATCGAGCGAGCTATCGACATATTATTCTGTTCTACCTGCACGGGTTTCTCTATGATTAAAGTGAATCAAGTCAACAAGGTTTTTTATCAAGGCACTAAAGAAATCAATGCCTTAATTGATATCAACCTCCACATTCCTCAAGGTCAAATCTTTGGAGTCATCGGCTCTTCTGGTGCAGGCAAAAGTACCCTGATCCGTTGTGTAAATATGTTGGAAGCTCCGACCTCTGGTGAAGTGATTGTTGACGGTATCGACCTAACAAAACTCAGCAAATCAGAACTTAGCGAAGCGCGCCGTAACATCGGCATGATATTCCAGCACTTCAACCTGCTGTCTTCTCGTACTGTATTTAACAATGTAGCACTGCCTCTAGAACTTGCTGGTAAAGATAAAGCGATTATTGAAGCGAAAGTCAGCGAGTTACTTGAACTGGTTGGCCTTGCTGATAAGCGTGACACCTACCCGGCAAACCTAAGTGGTGGTCAAAAGCAGCGTGTGGCGATTGCTCGCGCACTGGCCTCTGACCCGAAAGTACTGCTATGTGATGAAGCCACCAGCGCATTGGATCCAGCAACAACTCAATCTATCCTTGAGCTGCTGCGTGAAATCAACCGCAAGCTGAACATCACTATCCTGCTTATTACACACGAGATGGATGTGGTTAAAAGCATTTGTCACGAGGTTGCGATCATTGGCGGCGGTGAATTGGTAGAGAAAGGTACAGTCGGTGACATCTTTGCTCATCCGAAGACAGAGCTAGCGCATCAGTTTATTCGCTCAACGTTGGATCTGACGATCCCTGAAGATTACCAAGCACGTTTGCAAGAGACTCGCGTAAACAGCAGCTACCCGCTGGTGCGTCTTGAGTTTACTGGTGCAACGGTTGATGCTCCGCTAATGACGCAAATCGCACGTAAATTCAATATCGATGTCAGCATCTTAAGTTCTGACCTTGATTACGCCGGTGGCGTGAAGTTCGGCATGATGGTCGCTGAACTGTTCGGTAATGAAGCAGATGATAATGCTGCTATCCAATTCCTACGCGACAACAATGTAAAAGTAGAGGTGCTTGGTTATGTCCTTTAGTTTCAACGAGATTGCTGACTGGATCAGCCTTAACGGTAACCTTCTTTTAGGCGCAACAGGCGAAACGCTTTACATGGTTGCTGTTGCAGGCATTGTTGGCTTCGCGGTCGGTATTCCACTAGGCGTGATTCTGCATACGACTAAAAAAGGTGGCCTGTTAGAGAACACCAAAGTAAACAAGATTCTAGGTGCGATTGTGAACGTGGGTCGTTCAGTACCTTTCTTAGTTTTGATGGTTGCGATTATTCCACTGACTAAGATGCTGATTGGTACCTTCATCGGTACAACAGCAGCGATTGTTCCACTGACGATTGGCGCTATCCCATTCGTGGCTCGACTTATCGAAAGTGCACTACTTGAAGTACCAACAGGTCTAGTGGAAGCGGCCCAATCAATGGGCGCAACACCAACACAAATCATCAATAAGGTTCTGCTTCCAGAAGCACTACCGACTATCATCAACTCAGTAACGATTACGCTAGTGACTCTGGTGAGCTACTCAGCAATGGCCGGTACTGTAGGCGGAGGTGGCCTAGGTGATGTCGCGATTCGTTACGGATTCCACCGCTACGATGTGACCATCATGGCTGTGACAGTAGTGATGTTGATTGTGCTGGTACAAATTATTCAATCAATCGGTGATTCATTAGTTCGCCGTGTTGACCACAGATAAAGACTCACACATAAAGAGTAGAGTCGTCTGAACCTAATTAAATAGATTTATTAAAAGGAGATTATTATGAAATTTAACCTTAAAGGTTTACTAACTATCGCAGCAGCAGCTTCAGCGCTAGTTCTAGCAGGTTGTGGCGATAAAGAAGTGGATACTTCTAAAGTAAAAGTTGGCGTAATGGCAGGTGCAGAAGCGCAAGTTGCTGAAGTGGCAGCTAAAGTAGCGAAAGAGAAATACGGCCTAGACGTTGAACTGGTTACTTTCACGGATTACGTAACACCAAACGCAGCTCTAGATGATGGTTCTATCGACATCAACGCATTCCAACACGCACCGTACCTAGATCAGCAAGTGGCTGACCGTGGCTACAAGCTAACTATCGCTGGTAACACGTTTGTTTACCCAATTGCGGGTTACTCTAAAGAAGTGAAATCGGTAGACGAAATCCAAGACGGTGCTCGTATTGCTGTACCAAACGACCCTACAAACCTAGGTCGCTCTCTACTTCTTCTTGAGCAACAAGGTCTTCTTGAACTTCGTGAAGGCGCAGGTCTTCTAGCTACAGTTCGCGACATCGTGGGTAACCCTAAGAACCTAACGATTGTTGAACTAGACGCAGCTCAACTGCCACGTTCTCTTGATGATGTTGCTCTATCTATCATCAACACAACTTACGCGAGCTCTATCAACCTGACTCCACAAAAAGATGGCGTATTCGTTGAAGACAAAGATTCTCCTTACGTAAACCTAATCGTTTCTCGTGAAGACAACCTAAACGCTGAAAACGTACAAAACTTCGTTAAAGCTTACCAAACTGAAGAAGTGTACAACGCAGCTTCTGACATCTTCCAAGGTGGCGTCGTTAAAGGTTGGTAATCAACTAAACGACAGCACTGTATAGATACCCGAAGGGGCTGACATAACGTCAGCCCCTTTTTTAATGATAAAGATTTGCTAGAAAGTAAAGCATCTCAGATTTAAGCGAAACAAAGTCGATTACTTCAGGTGATCCCAAGAGATGTTTGACACCAATCGGCAGTCATCACACTTGAAATAGAAAATATCGTGGATAGGCGCATCTAGCAGCCATTCACCACCACATTGCGGGCATTTGCGCTCTTTTTCATCTTTCAGGCTGATCCCACCGACACGGTATAAGTAGTAGTAGGTTGGAACCTTAGTCAGATACTCAATGCGCCCTCTTAGACCCCAACCGCGTTTAAACAGCACACTCTTCGTGTCACTGATCTCGGTTAGCGTTGCATGTTCCGCGCGACAACCACCACCCATTTGTACTTCATCACAGGCTTGCCATTCGGTCTGCCATTTCAACACGGCTTTATGGTCACCATTGAAGGTTGGCGGGTTGCGATACAAAGGGATTGGTAGCAAGCTATCGCCACTACGCAGCGGTGAACAGGTGTGCACGAATGTCGTGTATAACACCTGCCAGCTTGGTGTTTCATCTTCTGCCACTTCTTCTGAGTTCAGATCTCGACCGAGCAAACGCATTTTAGGCGCTAGTAGGCTCGCGTTAGACAAGCGATCAAAACACACTTTCACAAAGTCTGAGTGATTTCGCGGGTGCAAGCTATCTTGCTCCGGGCACACAACGCGAACATAGAATTCCCCATCGCCCATCACGATTGGGAACTCACGACCTAACACTTGTCCGTTATAACGAAGTGCATCCATTAAGCCATTAACCGCCTTGTCGACAGCGCTTACCGTTGTGTTATCAAAACACTCAAATTGAAGTTCTAGTACGTACATCTATTTATACCGCTGGTTGTAGCTTTTCTAAAAATTCTGCCAATGTCTCGGCGAGCACATCACGATTTTTGGTACCTAAGCGCTCCAAAATCACGTTACCCGTTAGGTTACAGATAGAGATAACATCCAGCTCAGCATCGGTCGCGGCAATGAAAACCGTTGGTTTTAGCTTCAAGCGACGCTGAGTTACTAGGTGACCCAAAATGTTTTCTTGTAGGCATTCGAAGTCTTCATCACTCCAAATCTGTAACAGAGTCAATTCGTTACCATCGAAAGTTGCGTTCATATCTGCGCTGAATTGTGCGCCGTAGAAAGTTTTGATGTCTTCATGCAGAGTCAACTCAATACCGGTTTCAACGTTGGTGAAATCCGCGAATTGCTCACGTGGATAGTGCTTCCACAACACGGCATCGCCACTCTTTTCTTCTACGCATGGCGATACGATGTCCACCAACTCCTCATTACGAGGTAAGCTTTGGTGTTTCTGCTGCCACGCGTCAACGTATCGCTGACTAAAAGAAAGTAGTGCGTCTTGAGCACGTTGAGTCATGAAAATCTCCTAAACACAAAATAATAAATAGAATCCGAGCCCTTTCCGCGCCGATAAAGCGATGACTTAATGACAGGGTAAGGGGGATTCAGTAAAATCGCCCCCATTCTAATCGAATTTGAAACGAAAGTATGAGCAAATATTCTGACGCAAAAGAGCTAGCGGGTTTAACCCTTGGCCAAAAAACTGAGTACTCTAACCAATACGATGCAAGTTTATTGCAACCAGTGCCTCGTAGCCTTAATCGCGATGATCTTGCGCTAAACGGCGAGCTGCCTTTTGTTGGTCATGATATTTGGACGATGTACGAGCTTTCGTGGCTAAACACCAATGGTCTACCACAAGTGGCTGTCGGTGAAGTTTTCATCCCAGCAACCAGCCCAAATTTAATTGAATCAAAATCTTTCAAGCTGTACCTGAACAGCTACAACCAGACTCAATTTGAAAACTGGGATCAAGTAACCGAGCGCCTGACCCAAGATTTGTCGGCATGTGCAGGCGAAACGGTGATTGTGAATGTAAACTCAGTAACCGACTACACTAACCAACCTATCGTGACGATGGCAGGTGACTGTATCGACAACCAAGACATCCAAATCACTAGCTACGACTTTGAAGCGTCGCTGCTTGAAGGCGCTGCTGGCGAACAAGACGTTGAAGAAACACTGCACAGCCACCTATTGAAGTCGAACTGTTTGATCACCAATCAACCGGATTGGGGCAGCGTTGAGATCGCATATTCTGGTAAGCAAATTGACCGTGAAGCTCTGCTACGCTATTTAGTTTCTTTCCGTGAGCACAATGAATTCCACGAACAATGTGTTGAGCGTATCTTCACTGACATCATGAAATACTGTGCACCTTCGAAGCTAACTGTGTTCGCACGTTACACACGTCGTGGTGGTCTGGATATCAACCCATACCGTTCAACAGAGCAAGATAGACCAAGCCACAATAAGCGTATGGCTCGCCAATAATCAGGCGAGAACCACCCACACTTATTTGAACCTACCAAATCTTTAAAGGGACATTGAAATGCGTTGGTTATACGTTGTTAGTCTATTTATTTTAAGCTTAAGCACATCGGTCAATGCGTCGGTTTATTCGTCGGCGCTACTCAATGAAGCCAATAATTTGGTTGAGATCGAGCCGAGCCAAGCAAAACAAATGGCCAACAGCTACCTAACGCTGCGTGTCCTTTCTGATCAACGCGAGAAAAGCCCTTCAGCTATTTCTCGCGAAGAGACAGACTCCTCGATTCGAACACCAAACAGCAGTATCGATGCGTATAAGATCTTAGCCAAAGCGGAATACAACCTTGGCAATATGCGTATTGCGATTCAGCACATCGACAAAGCCTCCGAGCTAGCGCAAACCTATAAGCTTGATTACCTAAAAATAGATCTTCAGATCCTAAAAGTTCGCTTACTTTGGCTGAGTGATAGAAAATCAGCCAAAGCAAAATCAGAGCTCACTAACATTGAAACAAATCTAGAGTCGGTGAATAAAACCTTACGCTTAACGGAAGGCATTACCTATCGCTTGATCATGTTGAAAGCCGACATCGCCTCTTACGACAACAAGATCGATGAAGCCGAAAAGTTCTATCAAGAAGCCAAAACCTATCTCGATCAACGTTACTCTGAAAAAGTCACCATCGACTACCATATCTCCGTCGGCGAGTTTTATCTGACTCACAAAGAGTACAACCACGCGTTATCCGAGTTGTTGTATGGCTACTGGAAATCAGTAGAGGGCAATCTAAGTTCACGTTTGGCCAAGGTCAACCGCCTACTTGCGCAGCTTTTCTTTGAGCGCCAAGTGTTGGATAAAGCGTTAGAACACCTATCTCAAGCCGCTGATTTCTATGACAACTTTGAAAACTCGCCTGTCTTAGCACAAGTGCTTAAGAAAATGGGGGATGTGTACTTCTATCAAGGGAAATATAACCTTGCCTTGGTACACTTCTTCAACGTTCTTGATCACGAAAGCACTGACCGAGATATCCACCAAGTCATTGATATCCGACTAAGTCTATCGGCGACCTACTTACGCCTTTATAACTACCCTCTAGCAGAACAGTACCTAACCCGTGCCCTTGAGCTGCTGGAATATACCGACATTCCAAAGCTGGAAGGCCGTGCTGCACTGTTATCTGCAGGGTTAGCGTATCACCTACAAGAAAGCGAAGACGTGATAAAGCATGCGACACGTGCACTTGAGATCTCACGCCAGATAGAGAACATGCGCCTTTCACAACGCTCGTACTACTTACTTTCTTTGGGTTATGAACAGGCAGGTCGTCCACAGCAAGCATTGGCAAACCTCAAGCAATACAACAGCCTTGTCTCTCTAGAGCAGCAAAAACTCAACCGTGTTGGCGAAGACGCGTTCCGTCAACAGAAAGAATTTGCCGAACAAACCCTGCACTACGCAGGCCAAGCGCAAGAGCTAGAAAAGTACAAACTAGAGCATCGCAAGTTCCAGAAAATATCGTTCGCCCTATTCTTGTTCAGTATTATCTTGTTCTTCTTTGTGCTTCGCCGTGGCTACCTCATTCAAACCTTAGCCAAAGAAGTCGACTCACTACGCACCGACCTATTTACGCACTCACGTTCAAAGCTCCCGAACCTCAGAATGCTGAATGCCAAGCTGTCCAATTCGCTAGAACAAACCAGCCAGACCTTCGAACAGTGGCAACTTGGCGAATTGATTCATGAGCCACTCAACGACCGCTTACGCTTCGTGATGATTGATTTACCGTTCTTACGCAATATGTACACGCAGAACGGTTACAAAGCCGGTCTAGAACTGGAAGACGCTTTCGGTGAATTCCTAAAATCTAAGCTTGAAGGCCCAGCTCGTGTCTACCACTTCTCGGATGCGAACCTGCTTTATATCGAGCCAAACGCGGACCGTGATTTGTCGCCTGAGGACATGTTCAGAAAGATTCAGTCTTGGGTGAATGACTTCGAAACAGAGCGAAACATCAACCGAACGGTCCGTATGGGCATCGCTGACTACCCATTCTTGCCACGCGCTTACACCGCAATTAACGATCAAGAGCTGCTCGACGTATTGTTGATGTCGACCAATCTCGCCCGTGAGATCAGTCTCAAAGAGCGCAGTAGCCAATGGGTCTATCTAAAAGCTATCGATAATGCACCAGCAGCGAGCCTTGCAACTGGTAACATAAGAGAAGCGTGTAAACATGCGATTAATCAAGGGTTAATAAAAATACAATCCTCGTACCAGAATGAGGACAACATCAAAAAAATGCTAAAAGATGACTGATTTGCGAGCGGTTAAGAGCAGCAAGTCGTGACCTTATTTTTAGTTTTGTTATTATCGATGTAACGGAATTTCATCAAAATGATCGAGATCGGTCTACGCGGCGCTAATAAATACATCTATGGGCATTCTTGAAAAAGACATTCAGGCGCAACTCCACCAGCTGAAATCTCAGTTGGAGCAGGTCCGTTTGACGCAAAGAGACACCTCGTTCAAGTTTATTAGAGAACAGAAAGTTCTAAAGCGTATCGTCACGTCTTTAAGTGATGCATGTGTTGGTAGTAACAGCCATTTAGATGAAAACCTCATTGCCCTTAGGGAAGAGCTAGAAAAGCAAAAAGACATTAGCTCAATGATCCCAAAACTGGCAGTATTAGAAAGGATGCTTAAGCAGAAAACGTTGGCTATGGATAAACAGAACGGGTATCTGGACGATAGCATTAAGCACAGTGGGGAAACGCTGCAGCGCATAACTGGCCTTCCAGCACAGCTCAAACGCGACCTACGAAACTTACTTAGCTTCTCCGAATGCAATGGCAGTCAGAAAGTCGACCACGCCATGAAACTTCTCGGTATTTATGAGCGTGCCATAAAGATTATGGCGAATAACTCACGCACCCATTTTGCTGACGCTGCGCACTCTCCGGAACAAGAGCTCCTTTCCGACCTATCAAACGAACTACAACATCTGATCACTGAACTCGACTTCGAGGGTGAATCGGGTGATCTGCTTACCGATATTCGAGCGAAGCTGCTGCTTGGTGTTTCCACACAAAACCTACTTGAGCTAACACTTCAGATCCTCAAACTGGTTATTGAAGGCACCAACCTAGAACGTAAGAAGTCTGAACAATTCATCGATCAGCTTAATTCTTCTTTAGCGTCCAGCATCAAAACGGCAGACCAAAATGCCGACCAGAGCCAGAGCTACTTTGAGCACCGACAAGGTCTAAACTCTGAGTTAAATGAACTAGTCACTAGAAGCCAAAGCTCGGTAGATAAAGCGAAAGATATTGATAGTTTAAAGCTGTCGATTAATCCGCTACTCAGTGAAATCGCCTCTCTTTCGGAAAGGCTGAACCACGCAGAGCAAAAAGAACAAGCTCTGATAGAGAGAATGAGTTACGGAAAGACTCAGTTAGATTCACTCTATGAAGTGACGCAAGATTACCGTAAGCGCTTGGAAGATCAGGCTCAGCGTATGCTGCTTGATCCTCTAACCAAGGTTTACAATCGCACTGCCTTTACTGATCGCTTAGAGCTTGAGTATCGCCGCTGGATCCGCGCACAACACTCACTGCGCGTAGTACTTCTGGACATCGACAACTTCAAAGCCATTAACGATAGCTTTGGTTATACCGCCGGCGATAAAGCGCTTAAGATCATCGCAAGAACCATCACCAAAGAAGCAGGCACGACCGATACTGTGGCGCGTTTTTCAGGTGAAGAATTTGTCTTACTATTGCCAGAGCAAACCGATGAATATTGTCACCAAGTGATTCAAAACATTCAAACTCAAGTAAGCCGCTTACCCTTTAAGTTCCGTGACCAACAAATCACGATTACTTTATGCGCGGCAAGTACTCAGTTTAAAGAGTCAGATACACCTGAAGAAGTGTTAGAGCGACTCAATACAACACTAAATAAAGCAAAACAACGCGGTAATAACCAACTTGTTTGGCACTAGGCCAGCCCTAGATTTAATTTATTTCATTTTTTCAAATACTTATCACATACCATTTCCCTCAATGTTTGCTAAGCTAATGATTAACATTCGCTTAACAAGCATTCTTGGCAAGCAACGCTGTCGTATCCGTTTCGTCTGGTTAACTCTCCCCCACCTTTAACCAAACACTTTCAACGTTTGCTTCTCACTCTCGAGCCAGAGGGTCACTTCAACGTCCTCTGCTCTTTTCAACAAGGAGGCACTATGATCACTCATATCAGCCCTGCCGGTAGCATGGATTTACTCTCTCAACTTGAGGTTGAGCGTCTTAAGAAAACCGCGTCTAGTGATCTGTACCAACTGTATCGCAACTGTACGTTAGCGGTCCTGAACTCGGGTAGCCATACCGACAACTCCAAAGAGTTGCTCGACAAATATCTGTCGTTCGATGTCGAAGTCGTTCGCCGTGAGCGTGGTATTAAGCTCGAACTAAGCAACCCACCAGAGCATGCCTTTGTCGATGGTGAAATCATCAAGGGTATTCAAGAGCACCTATTTTCAGTGCTGCGTGACATTGTTTACGTCAACATGCAATTAGCCGATAACCAAAGGCTCAACCTGACTAATGCCACTCACATTACTAACCTTGTGTTTGGTATCTTGAGAAATGCAGGTGCGTTGACGCCAGGCATCGAGCCTAACCTGATTGTATGTTGGGGTGGTCACTCTATTAATGCCAGCGAATACCAATACACTCGTGAAGTCGGTAATGAGCTCGGCCTCCGTGAACTGAATATCTGTACCGGTTGTGGACCGGGTGCAATGGAAGGCCCAATGAAAGGGGCTGCCATTGGTCACGCGAAGCAGCGTTACACCGATCATCGTTATCTTGGGCTTACCGAGCCTTCGATCATTGCGGCTGAGCCACCAAACCCAATCGTCAACGAACTGGTGATCATGCCAGATATTGAGAAGCGTCTTGAGGCGTTTGTTCGTATGGCACATGGCATCATCATTTTCCCAGGCGGCCCCGGCACGGCCGAAGAGCTGCTGTACATCTTAGGGATCATGATGCACCCGAATAACGCCGAACAGCCAATGCCGATTGTGTTAACGGGCTCGAAAGAGAGTGAGGCTTACTTCCGCTCAATCGATAAGTTCATTGGGGAAACTCTAGGGCCTGATGCTCAGAAACATTACGAGATCGTGATTGATGACCCAGCACGCGCTGCGAAAATCATGAAACAAGCGATGCCAGATGTGCGTTCTCACCGTAAAGAGACCGGTGATGCCTACAGCTACAACTGGTCACTGCATATTGAGCCTGAGTTCCAACTGCCATTCGACCCAACACACGAATCTATGGCGGCGCTTGATCTTCATATGGACCAAAAAACAGAAAGCCTAGCCGCTAATTTACGTAAAGCGTTCTCAGGCATTGTGGCTGGTAACGTCAAAGCAGAGGGTATTCTGGAGATCGAGAAGCACGGCCCATTCCTAATTGATGGCGACAAAGAGCTAATGACCAAGATGGACCAACTGCTGAATGACTTTGTTGAGCAACATCGAATGAAGTTACCGGGAGGGACCGACTACGTGCCTTGCTATAAAATCGCCTCACGTGATTAAGGCGTTTACGTTACCAACGTTTCAACTCACCAAGTGATACGTTACTATAAGGGGCTAGCAGCCCCCTTTTTTATTGCCTATTTAGTGGAAACTTATGTCTATCCATCTTGTTATTATCGATGCCTTAAACCTCATCCGACGCGTGCACTCTGTTCAGCCGGATCCAACCGATATAGCAAGAACCATTACCACCACAACTCGCACTCTCAATAAGATTCTGAATGAATCAAAGCCTACCCACATCATCGCGGTATTTGATCACCATTTACAAGACCGTGGTTGGCGCGCAGATGTGCTTCCTGCTTATAAGCAGAACCGTAAACCCATGCCTGAGCCATTGATGAAAGGCCTTGATGCTATTCAACAAGCTTGGTGGGAGTTAGGCATTGATTCACTGCTGTCTGATGGCGATGAAGCGGATGATCTCGTCGCAACACTGGCAAAGAAAGTGGCTGACCACGGAGAAACCGTCACCATCATCTCGACAGACAAAGGGTATTGCCAGCTGCTATCACCCACTCTGCAGATCCGAGATTACTTCCAGCACCGCTGGTTAGATAAACCCTTTATCGAAGCTGAGTTTGGCGTTAAACCTGAACAACTGGCGGATTACTGGGGATTAACGGGCGTAAGCTCAAGCCAAGTACCGGGCATCCCAGGTATCGGGCCAAAAGCAGCCAAAGAGATATTGACCACTTACCCAGATATCGAAGCGGCCTATCAAGCAGAAGATCTGCCGAAAAAATATCGTAAGAAGTTCGACGAACACATCGAATCCGCTCGTGTATGTAAGCAAGTATCGGCACTCAAAACCGATATTGATTTAGGGTTCAACCTGCAAGATATTCGTTACGAAGCAAGCTCTTAAGTCGCTGTGACTCGATAATATTGATACAAAAAAACGCTCCTAACAAGGAGCGTTTTTTTATGTTCATTAACCGCGTATTAGTGCGGTGAGATGTTTGAAAGCGCCTGAATATGAACCGTGATCTCTTCGCGATCGTGGTAAAGGTGCTTAGCCTGCATCTTGAACTTCACTTTGTTCTCAATAAGGAACACTTTTAGGTTCTCGATATCTTGCAGTACTTCATCGTAACGGCCTTTCATAGGCAGCTTAAGGTTGAACAGTGCTTCTTTCGCCCAGCCTTTAATGATCCACTCACCCATAAGGTGTGCAACACGAGCTGGCTTCTCAACCATGTCACAGATAATCCAAGTTACGTTCTTACGGTCTGGTTCAAACTTAAAGCCATCCACCATGTGGTGCTTAATTTGACCCGTTTCCATTAGGCTATCTGCCATCATGCCGTTATCAACACAGTGAACGAACATCGAGCGCTTAACCAATTGGTAAGTCCAACCACCTGGGCACGCTCCTAAATCAACACCCCACATGCCTGGAGCCAGACGCTCGTCCCACTCATCACGAGGGATGAATACGTGGAATGCTTCTTCTAGCTTCAATGTAGAACGGCTTGGCGCATCTGATGGGAATTTCAGACGAGGGATACCCATAAAGAACTGTGAGTTGTTCGTTGGGTAGGAGTAACCGACAAAACAGTGACCCGGAGCGATAAAGCATAAATGAAGCACAGGCTTCTTAGCGTTATCTTTCGCTGTCATCAGGCCTTTACCACGCATCGCTTGACGCATCGGCACGGTAAATTTACGGCAGAACTTCAAAAGCTCTTTTGCTTCGTTAGTATCTGGCGTTTCAATACGGATATCACCACAACGAGGGAAACCTTCTTTCTCAGAAAGCGCCTCAAGAATTGGAGAAATACGGTCATCGGTTGGCAGGTCTTTAATTTCAACAGCCACTGCCAACATTTGACGAGCAAAGATCAGTGATTGGAAATCGATCTCTTTGATCAACTTGTCCGCTTCACCTGCTTGGTAACATTCAAACAATACAAAACCTGTATTGTTCTTTAGGCGAGGAAAACCAAACACTTCCAGTTGTGTTGCCTTGTCTTGAATTTCGCCAGCACATTCTTTTTCAAAACCAGAGCGACAATAAAGTAGTACGTGTTTCACTGAGTTACCTCTTTTATATTCAAAGCAGCGAAGGAGAAGACTCCCCAACCAATGATAAATAGTAGACCACCAAACGGTGTTATAGGGCCAAACCATTTTATTCCTGTCAGTGCTAAGCCATAAAGGCTGCCACTAAAACAAAGGATGCCGATGATAAAGCAAATTGCCGCAATGAAAAAATATTTTTGTGATTTAGCACCAAGTTTCATCTGTAGCAGAGCACCACACGCCAATATTGCTAGTGTATGGATAAACTGGTACTGAACACCTGTCTCAAACACGCCTAGCAGATACTCTGGCAAGACAGCTTTTAACCCGTGAGCGGCGAAGGCACCTAGCATTACGGCTATTGCGCCAGAGATACCTGCAAAAGTGAGTAAATACTTACTTCTCATTAAGCACCTCTTTGATAAACGCCGATAGTTTCTCAACGGTTAACGCTATGTTCTGCTGTTCGGTGTAGCCAGAGCTCTTACGAGGCTTAAAGCTGTGATCGCCATCAGGAATAAACTCAACACGAATCGAATCCGACAGGTCGAAATCAGCAAACTCTTCTCGCTTACCAAAGGTATCACGTTCACCCTGCAGAATAAGACACGGCTTTGCTAACTCAGCCAAGTGCTCACCTTTGTATTTCTCTGGTTTGCCTGGCGGATGAAAAGGAAAGCCTAAACAGGCCATTGCAGCCACCTTATCAACTTCAGACAAATGGCTCGCCATACGTCCTCCCATCGACTTACCGCCAATCACAAGCTTATCGGCATCTACCTGTCCGATAATATCTTGGTAAGCTTCGAGCAGTTTAGGGGCTCGATCAGGTGGACGACGCTTACCATCTTCAGCACGTTTGATCATGTAAGGGAAATTAAAACGAATCACTCGTATCCCTTTAAACGCCAACCCTTTTGCTACCGACTGCATGAACTCATGATCCATACCTGCGCCAGCACCATGTGCAAAGATAAAGGTTATTGGGTTGTCTTCACCATCAATGATGAGGTTATTCATCAAGTAAGTCCTCTTGTTCACTTTGCGCTTTCGCCAACATCCAATCACGGAAAGTCGCAATACGCCCCATGTCAGCTTGTTTCTCATGACACACTACATAGAAGGCGTTCTTACTTACCAACACTTCATCAAAAGGTGCAATCAAACGACCTGCTTCGATTTCAGGTTGCGCCAACACATTATTACCCAAAGCAATACCTTGCCCGTGAGCGGCCGCCTGCAATACCATGGTTGAGTGACTGAAGATAGGGCCATGATTAACGTTTACCCCATCAATACCATTTTGCTTAGCAAACTGTTTCCAATCCTTTCGAGATGTATCATGCAGTAGCGTATGACATGCCAAATCACTGAGAGATTCTAAAGGTTTAGCTCCTAGCAGCACGGAAGGTGAGCAAAGAGGGATCAAGTATTCTTGGTAAAGCTTATCGGCTCTAAGCCCCGACCAATTACCTCGGCCATAATAGATAGCGACGTCTACATCATCGGTTAGCGAGCCTTCATCCATATCAACGGCTTTGATTCTTACATCAATATCAGGCTCTTGCTGATTAAAGTCAGCGAGCCTTGGTACCAACCATTGAATAGCAAAACTCGGCGGTAAACTGATGGTCAATGCGCCCTTCTCACTTCGCTCCAGCACTTTGTCTGTCGCTTCTGCTAGTGATGTGAAAATATCTTTGATATCTAAGAAGTAGCTTTGACCTTCTTCAGTTAGCAGCAAAGAGCGGTTTCTTCGGCGAAACAGCTTCAAAGATAAGAATTCTTCAAGCGCTTTGATCTGATGACTGACTGCCGCTTGAGTAACAAACAACTCTTCTGCAGCACGCGTAAAACTCAAGTGTCGAGCTGCAGCTTCAAACACTCTTAGCGAGTTTAATGGGGGTAATCGACGAGACATAGTTACTCTCTAAATAAGCATTAGTTTTTTTTATCTGAAACATTATAATTTGTCCATTGCCTAGCAGCCAGAGAAATTCTATATTTCATCCCGCAGCAGCTAGCCTGAACGGCTTGATTCTCTCTAGAATCAATTGGCTTAGCTCCTGCGATGTTGTGTTTGCAAACTCGTTCTTTTCGAGTTGGGTAGAGTTCTACCAAATGTTTTGTTGCAGTTTATACTGAAACGAGGCATGTACTTCCTGTATTTATTTTGACCTGTCTGTCAAATTTGTTTACACCGCCTTATGGGCGGTGTTTTTTTATGTGCAAAGAAATGTAACAACAAGTTTATCAATAGCTGTGCTAATTAATCTTTATTATTTTTCATCGCCAATCACAGAATCAGACACCCACTCAAATAATCAACTGAACACATACAAATAGCACCATTGAGTTGCACTAAAAAGTAACAGAATACTTCAAGATACTCACACTTCTTCGGTACTTATAAACCCGTTTAGAACACACTCTTTCTATCAATCAAAAATTTCAAAGCTGAGCATGACGATAGCACGCCCAAACTCCCGCCTCTGTCTGACTACTGTAAATCATTCACAATAGAAAATAAAAAAGCCGCTTACTTTTCAGTAAACGGCTTTGCAAAATGATTAACGCTTGGTCAACACACCACTATGGGCGGTAAACCTTAACGTTATGGAAGCCCTGCTCTTGTAGGTAAAGTGCCTGTAGACGGCTCATTACACCACGGTCACAGTACAGCAAGTACTCTTTCGCTTGGTCTAGGTCGCCAAACTGAGTCGAAAGCTTGAAGAATGGGATGTGTTTAATTTCAACACCCTCGATCTCTAATGGGCTTTCGTCTTCTTCTTCTGGGCTACGGATATCAAGAACGATAGCGTGCTCAGCAACAGCTTGAACTTGTTCAACTTCAGGCGCTTGCTCTTGGCTCTCTTTCTCGATGTCACGGATATCCATAACACGAGCGTTCTCGATCACTTGATCCAGCACTTCAAAGTTAAACTTAGCTTCTTCTGCTTCCAGTTTGCCTTTCTTCGCTTTCACTGTTGGCTTCTTAGAAATAACACCACAGTACTCAGGCATTACCTTAGCGAAGTCTTCAGTACCGATGATACGAGAAAGGTCGATGATGTCTTCTTTATCCCAGTTGATAAGCGGACGAAGAATCAAAGTATCTGTCACGTTGTCGATGTGACGCAGGTTAGTTAGCGTTTGGCTTGATACCTGACCTAGTGCTTCACCAGTAACCAACGCTTCGATCTTGAACTTGTCTGCAACCATACCACCAGCACGCATGAACATACGCTTAAGAACAACGCCCATTTGGCCGTCTTCTACGTTCTCAAGGATTTCAGCAACCACAGGTTCAAAGTCTACAGAAATGAACTTCACCTTTGCAGATGAGCCGTATTTATTCCATAGGTAGTGAGCCACTTGTTTAACACCAATCTCGTGCGCTGGGCCACCAAGGTTGAAGAAACAGTAGTGAACCTTAGAGCCGCGTTTGATGTGCAGGTAGCTTGAAACACCAGAATCAAAGCCGCCAGAGATCAAGCTCAGTAGATCTTCTTGAGTACCAAGAGGGAAGCCACCGAGGCCTTTGTGACGAGCTAGAACTTGGTTTAGCTTGTCGTTAGCCACTTCAACCTTAACGGTTACATCAGGGTTCTTAAGTCGAACTTTCGCTGACTCAACTGCTTGGTTTAGACCGCCGCCTACGTAGCGCTCAAGTTCAATAGAGGTAAAGTCATGCTTACCACGACGCTTAGCACGTACAGAGAAAGTCTTGCCTTCAATGTCAGCACGGCTGCGTTCTAGTACTTGCTCGTAAATATCGTGCAAGTCTTTGAATTCAGACTGTTGAACTTCAAGAGAGTGGTGAATACCTGGAGTGTGAGTCAGAGCCTCTAACACTTCTGCGTAGTACTGGTCACTCTCAGACGTCACTTCAATATGATCGCGACGGTTGAATACCGCAACACTTTCACAGCGACGTTGAATAACGTTACGAATGTTGCACTCTAGAATCCTTGTGAAGCGCTTACGCACCGATTCACTTTTTACAAAAATTTCCGGATGGGGCTTAACAATAAATTTCATAGTACTTTCACAACATTAATGTTCAAAATTTTGAAAACGCTCATCGCCAAGTAAATTAGAGAATTTACACAGCACTTGAAGCAAGAATAGATCATATCTAAATCTAAGGGCGCGAATTATACATGAGAAAGTGAAGCAAGGAAAAGAGTGCTTGCTGTAACACCATCATTAAACCGCTTGTTATTAACAGTAGCAGGTTTCGAAACGACATAAATGCCGCAGAGAACCATTGAAGACCAGCAAACAAAAAGCCCAACCTCATTATAAGATTGGGCTTTCGATGCTATCTGCATGCTACCGCGTGAGCACGTATAGGCTATTCAGTAATAACAGGTACTTCGTCACTGTAAAGCGGCTCACCCTGCATGATGCTGATTTCAACGCGGCGGTTGAGGCTACGTTGCCATTCAGTATCGTTCGGCTCGACTGGCTCGGTATCCGCCATGCCACGTACTCTCAAGCGTTGATGAGAGAAACCACGCACCTTTTCCATCTCTTGAGCAACAGACACCGCTCGCTGTGATGACAAGTCCCAATTAGAGCGATAGAGCTCAGAATCAAGACGTTGATTATCGGTATGCCCTGAGATTCGGACAATACCCGGAACATCTTTAACCAGTTCAGCCACCTGTCTCACCAAAGGTCGGAACTTAGGCTGTAGGAAAGCAGAACCCGATGGGAATGCACCCTTCTCACGAATTCGAATCACAATCTGCTGGCCAAGATTTTCAACTTCAATCGCGCCTTGGTCGATCTCTCGTTCCAACGCCTTCTTGATGCTTTCCATCAAGGTTTCCATCTCTTGCGATTGAGCTTCAGCTTGTTGTTGCTGTTGGTCTGACTCAGAGTTTTGATTGTCGTGAGTCGAGACTTCTGGCGACTTGCCTCCGGTCATCTTGCCTTGGTCACGCATGGTACCGCCAGCACGCTCAGATTCACCTTCATGAAATTCAAGCGTTTGCTGCGTAATATCAATCGTCTGCTGCATGATCACATCAATCGGTGTCGGCTCTGGGCGACCTGGACGGAACTCTTGTGCAATGATGCTGGTGCCTTTGGGAATGTCTTTCACTTCCAAGCGGTTTTGTACACCAAACGCAAATTTCATCGAGCCAGCGATCTGTTTGAACTTCAGTACGTCCATCTCAGAGAATGAGAGCAGCAGTACGAAGAAACACATCAGCAGTGACATCAAGTCAGCAAATGTCCCCATCCATTGAGGCAACCCCGGAGGAGGACATTTACATGGATTTTCTTCGTCCATCTTCAACTCCTCTTACGCAGGTTCACCATCAATCGTACGCTTACCTTCGTTTAGGTAGCTCTTCAGGTAACCATCGATTACTCGTGGGTTCTGACCATCTTGAATCGCGAGTACGCCATCCATAACCAAACGACGGTTGAGTGTCTCTTGGTCTCGACGCAGCGCAAGCTTGTCAGCAATAGGGAAGAACACCATGTTCGAAAGAATCGCACCATATAGAGTGGTCAAAAGTGCTACCGCCATCGCCGGACCGATCGCTTTTGGATCATCCATGTTCGAAAGCATCGCAACCAGACCAACCAAGGTACCAATCATGCCCATCGCAGGGGAAACATCACCAAATGCAGAGAACACTTTCGCGCCTTGCTCGTGACGCTCTGTGGTTAGTGCGATGTCTTTTTGCAATGCAGCACGAACTACATCGCCATCATGGCCATCCACCAATAGGTCGATGCCCTTTTGCATGAAGCTGTTGTTAATTTCCATCTCTTCCAGTGCTAAGAAACCACCTTTACGAGCCGCATCAGCCATTTCTACAATCTTAGCGATAAGATCTTCAGGCTCGTCCGCTTTAAACATAAAAGCTTTGCCTGCGATTTTAGTCGCACCAAAGAACTGTCCCATGGTGAACTTCATTAGAACAACAAAAGTTGAGCCACCAACTACGATCAAAATGGATGTCGTGTCATAGAACATCCCGAGGCTTCCACCTAGGATCATTGCCATAATTACAAAGGCAAATCCACCAATCAAACCTATTAGGGTTGCTAAATCCACTGAGCACTCCTCATGCTTTTTTGTAGCTCTATGTCGACGATAATCTTTGTATCGGCAAGACTATAAGATCTTTTAGTAAATTCTTGGCCTAAGTATCACACTTTTCGTTTTTGAATCCCAACTATTGGCTTACTTTGCTCTTATACGTAGCGCATAAACTCGATAAAGCTAAGGTTATTCAAGCAAAGTGCGTTCAAGCCCCTTAAAAACGAACTTTCTAGCAAAATTTCTTGGTTACATTTGACCATCTCAGCGGCCTAGGGTAACGTTCGTTCATCTTTCCAAACGCAGATTTATTATGGCTACTAAGAAACCTGAAAATATGAGCTTTGAAGCAGCAATCGAAGAGCTTGATGGCTTGGTTGATCAACTAGAAAATGGTGATCTAGCTTTAGATGATGCGCTGAAAAAGTTCGAACGAGGCATCTCCCTCGCTCGTGCCGGTCAAAGCAAACTAAATGATGCTGAACAGCGTGTTAGCATCCTACTGCAAAATGATGAAAACGCAGAACTTAGTGACTTTAACCTACAACCAGAATAACGAATTGTATGAGATCCCCTATGATCGAGACTTTATTGTCTTATCAAGCACGTAATAACGAGCAACTGAATCTTTGGCTTGATCGCCTGCCACACCAAAATCAGAACCTGATCAACGCGATGCGTTATGGGTTACTTTTAGGCGGTAAACGCGCGCGTCCATTTCTTGTCTACATTACAGGGGAAATGCTCGGCTGCACCGATGAAGAACTCGACACTCCAGCATCTGCAATCGAATGTATTCATGCCTATTCTCTGATTCACGACGACCTTCCAGCAATGGACGACGATGAACTGCGTCGTGGCCATCAGACTTGTCACATCAAATACGATGAAGCAACGGCAATTTTAACGGGCGATGCACTACAAACTCTCGCGTTTACTATACTTGCGGAAGGTACATTAAGTGCTGACGGTGAAAGCAATCGCGTTCGAATGATTCAACGCCTAGCTGAAGCCTCTGGTGCACAAGGTATGTGTATTGGACAAGCACTTGATATTGAAGCTGAAAACCGCTCTGTCACGCTAGAAGAGTTAGAAGAAGTTCACCGCAATAAAACGGGCGCGCTAATGAAATGTGCGATTCGTTTAGGTGCGCTTGCTGCTGGTGAAAAAGCGCTTGAAGTGATGCCTCAATTAGACAAGTACGCCGATGCCATTGGATTAGCATTCCAGGTTCAAGATGATATTTTAGATATCACTGGCGATACTGAAACTTTGGGTAAACCACAGGGTTCTGACCAAGAATTGAACAAAAGCACCTACCCTTCTTTGTTAGGTTTAGAGGGTGCTCAAGAAAAAGCGCAAACTCTGCTACAGGAAGCGCTTCAAGCTTTGGCAGCAATCCCATACAATACCCAGTTACTCGAAGAGTTCGCCCGATACGTCATCGAGCGCAAGAACTAAGACAATAAGCGCGCATTACCTATGACTCTTGATATATCAAAGTACCCAACTCTTGCTTTGGCTGATAAGCCAGAGGATTTGCGTCTACTTCCAAAAGAGACGCTGACACAGCTTTGTGATGAATTACGTACCTATCTTCTTAACTCAGTGAGCCAGTCAAGTGGTCACTTAGCGTCAGGTTTAGGTACAGTAGAGCTGACAGTTGCTCTGCATTATGTGTACAACACGCCTTTTGACCAGTTGGTTTGGGATGTTGGCCACCAAGCATACCCGCACAAAATTCTTACAGGTCGTCGCGACCGCCTGTCGACTATCCGTCAAAAAGATGGACTGCACCCATTCCCATGGCGTCAAGAGAGCGAATACGACACTCTTTCTGTTGGTCACTCTTCAACGTCGATCAGTGCTGCACTTGGTATGGCTATCAGTGCGAAGAAAGAAGGCAAGAACCGTAAAGTCGTGAGTGTGATTGGTGATGGCGCGATTACTGCGGGTATGGCATTTGAAGCTATGAACCACGCGGGCGATATTCACAATGACATGCTGGTTATCCTGAACGATAACGAGATGTCGATCTCTGAAAACGTAGGTGCGCTAAACAACCACCTAGCTCAAGTTCTTTCTGGCAGTCTTTACACGTCAATTCGTGAGGGCGGCAAGAAAGTGCTATCAGGCGTTCCGCCGATTAAAGAGCTGGTTCGTCGTACAGAAGAACACCTAAAAGGCATGGTTGTCCCTGGCACCATGTTCGAAGAGTTAGGCTTTAACTACATTGGCCCAATTGATGGTCACGATGTCAATGAGCTGATTAAAACGCTTAAGAACATGAGAGACCTAAAAGGCCCTCAGTTCCTGCACATCATGACTAAGAAAGGCAAAGGCTACGAGCCAGCTGAGAAAGATCCAATCGGTTATCACGGTGTACCGAAATTCGATCCAGCACACTCAAGTCTGCCTAAGAGCACCAGCTCTAAACCAACTTTCTCTAAGATTTTTGGCGATTTCCTGTGTGATATGGCCGCGCAAGATCCTAAGCTAATGGCGATCACGCCTGCAATGCGTGAAGGCTCTGGCATGGTGCGTTTCTCGAAAGAGTACCCAGAACAATACTTCGACGTAGCGATTGCTGAGCAGCATGCTGTGACGCTAGCAACGGGTATGGCGATTGCGGGTGATAAGCCGATAGTCGCTATCTACTCGACGTTCCTACAACGTGGTTACGATCAACTGATCCACGATGTGGCTATCATGGACTTACCGGTCATGTTCGCTATCGACCGTGCTGGTCTTGTCGGCGCTGATGGTCAAACACACCAAGGTGCGTTCGACTTAAGCTTTATGCGTTGTATTCCAAACATGGTGATCATGGCACCAAGCGACGAGAACGAATGTCGCCAAATGCTTTACACAGGCCACCAGCACACTGGTCCTAGTGCAGTACGTTACCCTCGCGGTAATGGTATGGGCACTGAGATACAAAGTGACTTTACCGCGCTTGAGATTGGCAAAGGTCGTATCGTTCGCGAAAGCGAAAAAGTAAAAGATGGTTCGAAAGTCGCTATCCTAAGCTTCGGTACTTTCCTTGAGAGTGCACTTCAAGCCGCTGACGCCATCGATGCGACAGTTGCAGATATGCGCTTTGTAAAACCGCTCGATGAAGCTCTGATCAAACAACTTGCTGCTGACCACGATGTACTGGTGACTATCGAAGAGAATGCGATTGCAGGTGGTGCGGGCGCAGGTGTGATTGAATTCTTGATGCAAGAGAAACTGCTGATGCCAGTATTGAACCTTGGCCTACCAGACAAGTTCATTGCTCAAGGTACGCAAGGCGAACTGCACGAAGAGCTTGGCTTGGACGCGAAAGGCATTGAGAAGTCTATCTCTGACTACCTTGCTAAATAGCTTTCACAAGCAAACGGCATAAGCGATAAAACAAAAAAGGTTGGCCCTAGGGTCAACCTTTTTAGTATCTGCTAATTAGTTTGGTGTATCGCCAACTAAACCTAATCTTTCAGTTAGCTCACACTAACCAACCAGCGAAATGCGCCACGGCATACAACGAAATAGCCGCCATAATACCCGCTACAATATCGTCAATCATGATACCTAAGCCGCCGTGAATTCGTGCATCTAGCCAACCAATCGGCCATGGTTTTACCATGTCAAAAAAGCGGAAAAGCACAAAACCAGTCAGAAGCCATTTCCAGTCATCGACAGGGATATTCAGCATAGGCACTAAGCTCATGGTGATCCAAAAGCCCGCAAACTCATCCCAAACGATAGAACCGTGGTCATGCACGCCCATATCATCAGACGTTACTTGGCAGATCTTAATACCAATAATGCAGCTTACCACCACCACAGCTACGTAAGCAGGAAACGGTAGCTGAACCAACAATAGGTACAACGGAATTGACGCAAGCGTGCCCATTGTGCCGGGAATAATAGGCGATAAGCCACTGCCAAAACCCGTTGCTAAGAAATGCCAAGGATTTTTAAGAGAAATAAGAGAAAGTGGGTTTGTCATCAATTAACCTTAAAGTGATCGTAACCAGTTAAGTTCCAACTCAGTGGTTCACCATTATTGTGTAATTCAAAATATTCTACAGGTCTTATCTGGCCAATGCAGGTGACTTTTGTTCCAGTGTGTGACAAAGCACTTTCCAATGAACCTTTATTCTCTTCCGGCACAGTAAAACACAGTTCGTACTCTTCACCACTGGTCAACGCATACTGTTGAGCCGAAGCAATATCAGATGCGAACTGGCGTAGTTCTGGAGAAATTGGCAGCGTACTCACATCAATGCTCGCACCAACCTGAGAGCGCTTAAGGATATGTTTTAAATCAGCAATAACACCGTCAGAGATATCAATAGCAGACGAAGCAAGGTTCACGAGCGCTTGACCAGCCAATACTCGAGGAACGCTCATATAGTGCCTTTCTTCAAGCTCAAGAGCATAAGGTTTGACTTTGTTCTGTTCTGGCTCAAGCAATACTTCTAGGCCGGCTTTGCTATCACCTAGGTTACCCGTTACGTAAATCCAGTCGCCCACTTTAGCACCATCTCTACGCAGTGCTCGACCTTCTGGCACAAAACCTTGTACAGTCAATGTCAGACTCAGTGGCCCTTTGGTTGTGTCACCACCAATTAACTGAATACCAAAGTAGTCAGCGAGCTTGAAAAAGGAGTCACAGAAGGGAGCAAGCCATGCTTCATCGATTTCAGGCATGGTTAAAGCAAAAGACACCCAAGCAGGCGTCGCGCCCATTGCAGCAAGGTCACTGATATTGGAAGCCAACGCTTTGTGTGCCACCCAAGCCGGATTCGCCTCAGCTAAGAAATGGGTACCAGCCACTAAGGTGTCCGTGCTGATCGCTATCTCAACATTGCCCGGCGCTTTGACCAAAGCACAATCATCGCCAGCAGCTAGAAGAACGTCTTTACGTAGTGGTTGTCGATTTACAAAATATTTTTCAATCAGGTTAAATTCGCCAGACATCACATGCCCTATCTTTAGTCTCATAAAAATCGCCGTAATCATGGATATTACAGAAATTTAGTTACAAAAAAGGCCAGCATAAAAGCTGACCTTTAGATTCAACATACGAACGTCTTATTTCTTACGAACGTGCGGTGCAGCTTTATCAAGCACACCGTTAACAAACTTATGGCTGTCTTCTGCTGCAAATACTTTTGCAAGCTCGATAGCTTCGTTGATAACCACTTTGTATGGTACATCTTCGCGACGAGTCATCTCGTACATAGCTAAACGTAGAAGCGCTAGTTCCATCAGATCCAGATCTTGCATAGGGCGAGATACGAATGGACGAAGCTTGCTATCAAGTTCCATGTGGCTAAGAGCAACACCAGTTAGTAGGTCGCGGAAGTATGCAACGTCTGTTTCTGGCATAGCTAGAGCAGGCTCTGCAGCATGATGCTCTTCTTCATCGTACTTACCACCAGATAAGAACTGTTCTTCAACGGTAGCAATATTTTCTTTAGTAATTTGCCAAGAATAAATTGCTTGTAGAGCAAATTGACGTGCGTTACGACGTGCGGCTGGTTTCACACTGGCCCCCATTAGGAATCGATTTCAGAAAGAACGTTGATCATCTCAAGTGCGCTAAGTGCTGCTTCTGCACCCTTATTACCAGCCTTGGTTCCTGCGCGTTCAATAGCTTGATCGATCGTATCAACAGTAAGAACACCAAACGCTACTGGAAGAGAATATTCCAGAGACACTTGTGCCAAACCTTTATTACATTCACTACAAACATAGTCAAAGTGAGGTGTACCGCCACGAATTACTGTACCAAGAGATACAATCGCATCGAACTTACCTGTTTTTGCAACGCGCTGCGCTACAAGTGGAAGTTCTACTGCACCAGGGCAACGAACAACAGTGATGTTGTCTTCGCTTACTTGTCCATGACGCTTTAAAGTATCGATTGCACCAGAAAGTAAACTTTCGTTAATAAAACTGTTGAAACGAGCAATAACGATAGCAATTTTTGCATTTGGCGCTGGGAAGCCACCCTCGATCACTTTCATAAGCCTTCCTTTAACTATTTTCATCAAGTGAGAATCGCCGGATTCTAGCACAAAACTGTGAGCAATATCTAATGGTAATTTAGAAGAACAGACACCGGCAATGTAAAGATGATAATGCAGCGCTGATCCCAAGCATATAGGAACAGCGAGTAACCAAGTTTGTGTGTTGAACACGTTTTGAGTCGGACTTGGCTACTTTGCTCTTTTGGCAAGATTTATCACCAAAAGAGCCACTGAAATCATCGGTAAATTATGTTGCTACAAACGGAGAAACGTCTGCTTGCTAACGCATGGTTTATTCGCAAACGTACTCAACAACGTTAAGGCCAAAACCACCCAATGCGTGGTAACGCTTAGTGCTTGAAGAAAGCAGACGCATATCGTGCACACCTAGATCTTGAAGAATCTGAGAACCGACACCAACACGACGCGAGGTACCCTGCTTCTTCGCCATAGTTGGCTGCTCGTTCTTGTCTTGCGCTTCGAATGTCTTCACTTTGTGAATCAAAGAATCAGACGACTCTTCGTTGCCAAGAATAACCAACACACCGCCTTCGTCGCCAATACGCTTCATCGCTTTATCTAGCGACCAGCTGCGTTCAGTACCACGGTCTGAATGAAGCAGATCGGTGAACGTGTCATGCAGGTGAACACGTACCAAAGGAGCACCTTCAGATAGGTCGCCTTTTTGCATCGCGTAGTGGATCTGGTTATCAATTGTATCGCGGTAAGTCACCAGCTCGAAATCACCAAACTCTGTTGGTAAATGGCATTGTGCTACACGCTCAATCGTTGTTTCTGTGTTGTTGCGGTATTCAATCAAGTCAGCAATCGTGCCTAGCTTGATGTCGTGTTTTTCAGCAAACACTTCAAGGTCAGGGCGACGAGCCATAGTACCGTCGTCGTTAAGGATCTCAACGATAACCGATGCTGGCTCGCAGCCTGCAAGACGTGCTAAATCACAACCTGCTTCTGTGTGTCCTGCGCGAGTCAGAACACCGCCATCTTGCGCTGTCAGTGGGAAAATATGACCAGGTTGAACAAGATCAGCCGCTTTCGCATCTTTCGCCACTGCCGCTTGAACCGTCACTGCACGGTCTGATGCAGAGATACCCGTTGTTACGCCCTCTGCCGCTTCAATCGAAACAGTAAAGTTAGTGGTGTACTGTGCGTTGTTATCTTGAACCATAGGCGCTAGACCCATGCGGTTTGAACGCTCTTTGGTTAGCGTCAGACAAATTAAACCACGGCCGTACATCGCCATGAAGTTAATCGCTTCTGGCGTCACATGTTCTGCTGCCATGATCAGATCGCCTTCATTTTCGCGATCTTCATCATCCATCAGGATAACCATTTTTCCTAGGCGAATGTCTTCAATAATTTCTTGAGGAGTACTAATTGGCATTGTTCTATATCCTTTGAAATGGTTCTGCTTCCTAGAACCGACACTATTTAAACCTGATGATATTGCTTCGCTTTACAAAGTCTCGCTTAACGCACTTTGTATCAACGGTTAGGCAAAACCATTCTGCTGTAAGAATTCCATCGTTAATCGAGATTCAGGCTCAGATTCTTGTTGCTGACCTTGCAGTAAACGCTCCATGTAACGTGCTAATACATCAACTTCTAGATTCACTTTACGACCGACATTGAATTGGTCGATGGTGGTTTCTGAAGAAGTATGAGGAACGATAGTCAGCTTGAATGCGTTCTTACGTAAATCGTTCACAGTCAGGCTAATGCCATCAACTGTTACTGAGCCTTTTTGAGCCACGTATTTTGAGATTTCTGCTGGCATTTCTACCCAGAATTCAATCGCACGGCCAACTTGGTTACGTTCAACAATCTCACCCACGCCATCAACGTGACCAGACACTATATGTCCACCGAAACGCGTGGTTGGTAACATTGCTTTCTCAAGGTTAACTTTATCGCCCGCTTGGTAATCGACAAAACCCGTTTTTTTCAGGGTCTCAAGCGAAAGATCTGCACTGTAGCTGTGGTCGTTATATTCAACAACTGTCAAACACACACCATTGGTAGCGATACTGTCGCCTAACTTAACGTCAGCCATATCAAGCTTACCAACATTAACCGTTACGGTGATGTCTTCTCCGCGGGGAGTGATTGCACTCAATGTACCTACGGCTTCTACAATTCCTGTAAACATTTTAAAACTCTTTTTGTTGTCAACGACACGTATGTAGTTGGAGTAACTATTTCCACTGTGGTTTCGTTACTATCTGTTTCGAAATACGGGTTTCGCAACGATGCGAATATCCACACCAACCTGTCGAACATCTTTAATTTCTAGGTCAATAACGTCAGACATTGAAGTGAGCCCTAATGCACCCATCAAACCTCGTCCGTCACTGCCCATAAGTTTAGGTGCTAAATAGAGGATTAGCTCATCCACCAGCTGTTCTTCAATCAAGCTTTTTGCCAATGTCGCGCCCGCTTCGACCCAAATATGGTCGATATGATTCGCAGGTAATTGACGCATCAGATCGTGCAAATCGAGCTGACCTGCATCTGTGGTTGCGACTTCAATATCAGCAGACGCTTCAGCGACTCTCAATACCGATGTTGGAGTTTGGAATAACTTGAGCTCAGGACGCAGTTGATTTTGACGATCAAGAATCACGCGAATCGGCTGACGCAGCTCGTCTTCAGCGTAATGATCTTTGATACTGCTTGGCAACTCTGCCCAACGAACATTCAACGACGCGTTGTCTTCAATCACCGTCTGGCTAGTTGATAACACAGCGCCTGATTTTGCCCGGTAGTTCTGGACATCACGACGCGCTTCTGGCGATGTGATCCACTGGCTTTGACCATTTTCCAATGCCGTTTGCCCATCAAGGCTAGCGGCCATCTTTAACTGAACGAATGGCATGCCAGTTTGCATACGCTTGATAAATGCAGGGTTCAAGTCGAGAGCGTCTTGCTCTAGCAAACCGATTTCAACCTCAATACCCGCATCGCGTAGCATTTTGATACCACGACCTGCGACTTTTGGGTTTGGGTCCTGCATGGCACAAATCACTTTGGCTACTTGAGCCTTAATCAAACCTTCAGCACAAGGCGGCGTTCGACCGTAATGAGAACAAGGCTCTAGCGTGACATAAGCCGTCGCGCCTTTTGCCTTATCGCCAGCCATTCGCATGGCATGTACTTCAGCATGAGGTTCACCGGCTTTGGCGTGAAAACCTTCACCAACGATCTGACCGTCGGTTTGTACAATGACACAACCCACATTAGGGTTCGGGGCAGTGGTGTAAATGCCGCGTTTTGCTAATTGAATAGCACGCGACATCATTTGAAAATCTAGGGGAGTAAAGTTTGACATGATTGAGGCGTTAATCCTCTAATTTAGCGATTTCTTCGCCAAACTCTCGGATGTCTTCAAAGCTGCGGTAAACAGAGGCAAAACGAATGTACGCCACTTTATCCAATTCTTTCAATTGGCCCATCACAAGATTACCAATCATCTCGCTTGGTACTTCACGCTCACCAGTTGCACGGAGTTGTGACTTAATCGTACTGATCGCAAGTTCAATCGCGTCAGCACTCACTGGGCGTTTTTCTAGGGCGCGCTGTACACCACCCACCATTTTATCTTCATTAAATGGTTCGCGGTTTCCATTCGACTTTATGACTTTAGGCATCACAAGTTCTGCCGATTCGAACGTAGTAAAACGTTCACTACATGCAAGGCATTGACGGCGACGACGAACCTGATGGCCATCGGCTACCAGTCTTGAATCGATTACTTTAGTGTCGTTCTCTGAACAAAAAGGACAATGCATATCACCTCCAAATAATTGAATATCAGTGTAACGGAATTGCCAAACGTTAGGAAAGAAAAAGGGCCAATTAAGGCCCTTTTGTGTGGTGATTCATTGATTATTGCTACTCGACCGCCATTTCAAAAATGAGCTGAGGAGTAAAATTAACGACCAGCGTTAACCGCGGACTAAATAGTTCGCTTTACCTACCCATTTGTAGCTTGTCAGCTCTTCTAAGCCCATTGGGCCGCGAGCATGCAATTTCTGAGTAGACACGGCAACTTCAGCACCTAAACCAAACTGTGCTCCATCAGTGAAACGTGTTGATGCATTCACATAAACCGCTGCAGAACCAACAGAGTTAATGAAACGCTCTGAGCTCTCTAAGCTATTGGTCATGATCGCATCTGAATGACTCGCGTTGTGTACACGCATGTGGTCAATCGCTTCTGCCACATCCGCTACCACTTTCACGCCTAGCGTGTAGCTTAGCCATTCAGTGTCAAAGTCGCCTTCAACCGCATCACGTTGGTCTTCAAAACCCGCTAGCAGCGATTTTGCACTGGTATCAGCAACTAAGGTTACCTTGCCGGCTAAACGCTGTTTCAGCTTAGTTAGAAAAGCTTCAGCAACCGCTTCATGCACTAGCAGTGTATCTAACGAGTTACACGCTGATGGGCGCTGAACTTTAGAGTTTTCGACCACATCGACAGATTTATCAAGATCAGCGCTTTCATCAACGAAGATATGGCTGATACCAAAGCCGCCGATGATAACTGGAATGGTGCTGTTCTCTTTACACATCTTGTGTAAGCCAGCTCCGCCACGAGGAATGATCATATCCACGTAGTCATCCAGTTTAAGCAGTTGAGAAACGAGTTCACGATCAGGCTTCTCGATGTACTGAACAGAAGCCGCAGGAAGTTCCGCTTTCTCTAATGCAGACTGGATAACCTTAACCAGTTCCATGTTCGAGAAAAACGTCTCTTTACCACCACGTAGAATGCTTGCGTTACCTGTCTTCAGACACAGAGCTGCAATATCGATGGTTACGTTCGGACGCGCTTCATAGATAACACCCACCACACCAAGTGGCACGCGGCGGCGAGACAGTGACATACCGTTTTCTAGTACTTTGCTGTCAATTTCGCTGCCAACTGGGTCATTCAGGCTAATCACGTTACGAACATCGTTAGCGATACCGGTTAAGCGCTCTTCGTTAAGAAGTAGACGATCGAGCAGTGCGTCAGTTAAACCCGCTTCACGACCCAGTTCGATGTCTTTCGCGTTCGCTTCTAAAATCGTTGTTGCGTTTGCTTCTAGCTCATCAGCGATAATCGCCAATGCTTTATTCTTTTGCGCCGTAGATGCGGTCGCTAGGTGGAAAGCAGCGTCTTTTGCTGCGATGCCCATGTTAGTTAAATCCACGTTTAACTCTCCCTAAATTCTGTCTGTCTTTGGATGCAAAAAGGTGATTCACCTTATCATCACGAGCTACTCTTGGATTACAACTAGGTCGTCACGGTGAATGACTTCTGACCCATAATCGTATCCAAGGATGTCGCCAATATCTTTACTGTGCTTGCCTGCAATTTTTGCTAGGTCTTGGCTTGAATAACTGGCGATACCACGCGCAATTACTTTGCCTTTGCTGTCTGTGACTTGGGTAACTTCACCACGAGAGAATTCGCCTTTAACTCGAACAACCCCTTTCGCCAACAAGCTGCTGCCTTTGGTGTTGACTGCGTTTACTGCGCCGTCGTCAACCACGATGTCACCTGCTGAAGCAGGGCCCGCTAAAATCCAGCGTTTACGGTTTTCAAGCGCTTCCGCTAAAGGCAAGAAACGTGTGCCTTGTGGGTTATCACTCAGTGAATCAAACACCACATTTTCAGCACTGCCCGCAGCAATAATCACTTCGATGCCTGCGCGACGAGCAATGTCAGCCGCCTGCAGTTTTGTCGCCATGCCGCCAGTACCCAGCGTAGTACCGCTGCCACCTGCGATCTTACGCAGCGTGTCATCAATGGTTTTCACTTCTTTGATGAGCTCAGCATTTGGATCTTTACGAGGGTCAGCCGTAAACAGGCCTTTTTGGTCTGTTAGTAGCAAAAGCTTATCAGCACCGCACAAAATACCCACTAAGGCCGACAAGTTATCATTGTCGCCCACTTTAATTTCGTTGGTTGCTACTGCGTCGTTTTCGTTTACTACCGGAATAATATCGTGCTCAACCAGTGCGTTGATCGTGTCACGTGCATTAAGAAAACGCTCGCGATCATCGAGATCAGCACGAGTCAGTAGCATCTGGCCAATCTTAAGGCCATAGATAGCAAACAAAGACTCCCAAACTTGAATCAACTGACTTTGCCCAACTGCCGCAAGCAACTGTTTGCTCGCCATTGAGTTGGGAAGTGCGGGGTAACCAAGGTGCTCACGTCCTGCAGCAATTGCGCCAGACGAAACCATAACCACAGAGTGGCCTTGTTTTTTTAATTCAGCACATTGACGAACCAGCTCAACCATATGAGCGCGGTCTAATGCCAATGTTCCACCAGTTAAGACACTGGTACCCAGTTTAACAACGACAGTTTTACGCTGTGTTGTTGTCCCGCTTTGATGATTTGTTGTCATGAAGTCTTTTATGGATAAAACAAATAAGAGGTGATGTTTTAGCAATCAAAAGGGGAATTCACAAGCAGAAAAGGTGCGAAATCGCACCTTTTTGCTTTATATAGAAGAGTAACCTTTAAAATTAGACGAATTCGACAGACTCTTCGTCTAATTGGATGCTGATTTCAAACTTACTTTGAAGTTCATCAACCAGTTTTTTGTGGAAGGCTTCTTGAGTTCGAGAGACCTCAGCGACCGCCTTTTTAGGTAACGGCAAAGAATCCCAGTTACCATCGATGTTGTACTTGCCGATATTGTACTTCGCCGAATATCCCTCTTCCGACTTATCCAATTCCAGCCACCAGCCCCAGAACTCGCGTTCTTCTGGTGATTTTTTATCGTTCACACATACAGACAAGCAATCAAAGATATAGTGGCCTTCTTCTGATTGCGGTTCCCTTAAGTAAGGCCCGATCGCCTTTAAAACATTCAACAAGCGGTAATGCGTAGGTTGTTGTGTCACTTCTGACATATTGAATCTCCATTTTCAATGTTAAGAATGACGTTACTCAGACTGCAATACGTAGAAAGTACGCAATTGGATTTTATAAATTACCTCTGAGTATCAGGTACTTAGTTTGTACATTTTTCATGCTTAACTAATTTAGGAGAAATGTCATCTAAATAATTCATCCTCAAGCCACTTTATCGCCAATTCGAGGGATTGCTCATAACCTTGTGTAATTGACTTAGCTTTGATTTTCTTCGCTTTTCCGTAATCACTGTAAATAGCAACCAGTTGATTATCCATTGGCGGTGAAACCGGGTCGCCTTCCAGAGCCAATGCCAAGATAGGAACACTGGTTTTACTGTTTGACAGCAAACCTTGTACCTTGAGTGACCACGCCATCAACTGCCCAGAAAGGCTATTGATATCGACCGCCCCTTTACCAAGGCGCGAAGCCAACACATCTAGATGCATTTTAGGCATCTGCTTAAGTTTGTCTGCATGAACAAAGATATCGTGAATTGGCGCGCCTAAAGAGATACACGCTTTAATCTTATGTTGCTCAAGGAAAGATAATCTCACCATCGCATTGCCACCGAAGCGGAAACCAAACAAGCCGACTTTGTGGTGATCGACCCATGGGATGTTAGGCAGTTCATTGAGCACTGCTTGGTGAAGACAAGATGAGTCTTCTGTTAACGGCCAATGTGCACTGTGCCCTATTGATGGCATGTCTACCGTTAACATAGCAATGTTCTTAGGTGCTAAATAATCCCTAAACAGGCGCCACATATCGGTTTGCAAGCTATCTAGACCCGCGCTGACAATCACAACCGGTTGTGGTTTATCTGTCTTGGTTAGATGCAAGTTCGCTTTGATCTTCTTGTTTTGGTATGGAATATCAATCTGCTTGACGATCAACTTAGTGTGCTTGATCGCTTCAGAATACGCTGCGTTGGCCAACACTTGAGCCTGAGCTGCCAAGTTGTCGTTCTTGAGGTGTGGGTAACCCGCAATACTGAAGCACAACGATGCGGAAAATAGCTCTTCAGCCATCTCTTCACCATTCTTCTCATTAGAACGATTTTGATGCTGCATACCCAGCTTGGTCCATTCGTATGCCCAGTTACCACTTCGGTAACCCATGACCGTATCAAGCCACTCATCGGTTGTACGAGAGTTATCTGATGACGCGATGCGAGCCAATACCGCTTCCTGCTCTATTGGATTAACGCCTTGCCATACCCACTGAAGACGTCTTAGGTTTCGATACCATGATGAGTTTTGCTGTTCACGTTTCTCATCCAATAGCGCTTCAGAGCTTGGCATGTATTGTGTCAACATTGAGGTCTCTTTCGCTTGCTTGTGCTTTACAAACAAAGTTTCCGAAAGGTTCGAGCTCGTTTCTTCTGGTTCAGACATTGGGATACTTAATAAGAAATGGTTGTCACTAATAATATAAAAAAAAATGACCCTATAAAGGGTCATTTCTCAAAAAACTAAGTTTACGCTTATTTTGACTTGCGATTTACTGGCTCTACGTAGCTTAGGCTAGTATCCCAAGGTTGCTCAATCCATGTGTCTTGAGCGATATCAACAATGTACTCGTCTAGCAAATCAGCGCCAGATGGTTTTGCACATACAGCGATCAGTTTCGCTTTAGGGTACATTTCGCGAAGCTTACGTGCAGTGTCACCACTATCAACCAAGTCTTCAACGATTAGGAAGCCTTCGCCGTCACCTTCAGGTGCTTTAACTACTGTCATATCACGTTGGTGATCGTGGTCGTAGCTAGAAATACAAATCGTATCTACGTGACGAATACCTAGCTCACGAGCCAAGATTGCACCAGGAACCAAACCACCACGGCTTACTGCCCAGATGCCTTTCCACTGCTCTGCTGGCATTTGCTTTTCAGCAAGTTGACGGCAGTAAGTCTGCATGTTGTCCCAAGTGATAACGAATTTGTTGCTCATAGTATAAAACCTAATAATTTTGTCATGTTATTAGAGGCTATTTCAAACATAGCCTCTTCAGCGATTAAGCAGAAATCTAGACGATTAAGCGAAAATGTATTTAAGAATAAAGATAGCCGACATTACCCACACAGCAGGTGAAACGTCGCGACCTTTACCACTTAGCAGCTTAATTGCAGCGTAAGCGATGAAACCTAGTGAGATACCCTCAGCGATAGAGTACGTCAGCGGCATAAGCAGACATGTTACCACGACTGGTGCTGCTTCCGTAAGATCACGCCAATCAATGCCAACTAGGCCAGACATCATCAGAATTGCTACATAGAAAAGTGCACCTGATGTTGCGTAAGCCGGAATCATACCTGCAAGTGGCGAGAAGAAAAGAGCCAGTAGGAATAAGATACCAACAACAACAGCCGTTAGACCGGTACGGCCGCCTTCAGCAACACCCGCAACACTCTCAACATAAGAAGTAGTATTTGATGTACCTAGCAGTGCACCAATAGATGTTGCTGTAGAGTCAGCAAGCAGTGCTTTGTTCAAGCGAGGTAGTTTGCCGTCTTCTTTGATTAGGTTTGCTTTCGTTGCAACACCAACCAGTGTACCCGCTGTATCGAACAAATCGACGAACAAGAACGCGAATACCACTGAAATCATACCGATTTCAAATACAGCAGAGAAATCAAGCTGCATGAATGTAGGAGCAAGGCTTGGTGGTGTAGACATGATGCCGCCGTATTGAACGTCACCAATAACAATGCCAAGAGCTGTGATAGCTAGAATCGCAATCATTACTGCCCCTTTCACGCCACGGTGAACAAGAGCAATCGTTAGGAAGAAACCAAGTGAGCCTAGGATAGGAGCAATCGCGGTAATGTCGCCCAGTGAGACTTTAGTTGCTGGGTTAGAAACAACGATGCCTGCATTGCTAAGCGCAATAAACGCTAGGAAAAGACCGATACCTGCAGAGATACCAACACGCAGAGACATAGGGATCGAGTTGATAATCCATTCACGGATCTTAAAGATGCTTAAGAAGATGAAGATTACGCCTGATACGAAAACCGCTGCCAGAGCAACTTGCCACGTATAACCCATACCCATTACAACAGCGTAGGTAAAGAATGCGTTCAAACCCATGCCTGGAGCTTGAGCAATTGGGTAGTTAGCAACAAAGCCCATGATGAAACAGCCAATAGCAGCCGCTAAACAGGTTGCTACAAATACAGCGCCATGGTCCATACCAGCATCAGCTAGAATCATTGGGTTTACAAAAATGATGTAAGCCATTGTTAGGAAGGTTGTTAGACCTGCGATGATTTCAGTGCGCACATTGGTGCCATTTTCACTGAGTTTGAATAGCTTTTCGAACATTATCGAATCCTATAAGGGTAAAAAGTAAACGGTTGCGTAATCGATTGGCTGTGGATTATAAAGTTATCAAATAACAAATTCCAGATAGAATTAAGGCTCTAATCGATATTTATCAGAATGCCGTATGAAACAAAGCGATTAAAAATGAAGATATCATCGATAAATAACCATTAAAAACAAACAATTAACAACAATAGACTCACTAAAACTAGTTGGTTGTTTTTTCTACCATCGGTTATTTTCATTGATAATCTAGCCAGTAAATTCTGAATTCAAACTCACAATAGTTATGTATTTTTCAACAGGATCAGTAATAAGGCGCAAATTGATATTTCGGCGTTTAAAAAACAACCACGCAGAACAGCAAGGAAAGTGACAAGCGAAAGCGGTTTGGAAAAGTAGCAGGCAAAAAAAACGCCACTCAAAACTGAGTGGCGGTAGAATCTGTCAACCAAAAGGGCTGTAAAAGAATTCCAATATATAGGGGTGAACAAAACTGTTCGAGTTACATGCTTACGGTATTAGTAACCAAAGCTTGTAGGGTATGCAAAGTTGCTAGTGTAAACAGAGCTGTTAATCCAGAACATTGCAGATGGTAAACCTTTCATAACTATCACCTTAATAAATCAATAAAAAACGAATTTGATTTCTCGGTTCCTTGGAGGCGATAAAACGGACTCATCCTTTGAGCATTTACTCTTCATCTCAGAAGTTGGTTATTAATATACCCTAAAGAAAAAAGATTACAAGTATTTTTTGCTATACGTCACATTTTTGGCCATTTACGGTTATTTTACAAACTTATTTTGTAATAAAACTACAAAACAGAATTAAACAAACGTTTGCCTGCTCCATTTATAAGCATCAAGGCGCTTAGCTGTGATCAGATGGACAAGATCGCTTTCAAAATTTGAGCTATTTGAGGTTTAGAACCGCTACTCGTCAAAACGCTCAAGTGGTATGCTGTTGCCATCAAAACAGACCCATATTTTAGATTTTTGTTCTAGGTTTTTCCCCATACAAAACCTAAATATATGGTTATTAAATAAAAAAGGAGTCATCCGTGTCTGAATTCCATTCTGAGATCAGTAAATTATCCCCTGCCCCTATCTGGCAGTTCTTCGATAAGATTTGCTCAATCCCACACCCTTCTAAGCATGAAGAAGAGCTTGCTCAATACATTATTGCTTGGGCAACAGAGCAAGGCCTAGATGTACGTCGTGACCCAACGGGTAACGTATTCATCAAAAAGCCAGCAACGGCGGGTATGGAAAACAAAAAAGGTGTAGTGCTACAAGCTCACATCGATATGGTTCCACAAAAGAACGAAGACACAGTTCATGACTTTGCTAAAGATCCAATTCAACCATACATTGATGGTGAGTGGGTTACAGCTAAAGGCACAACGCTTGGCGCTGATAACGGCATGGGCATGGCTTCTTGCCTAGCGGTTCTTGCTTCAAACGAAATCCAGCACGGCCCTATCGAAGTTCTACTAACAGTAGATGAAGAAGCAGGCATGACTGGTGCTTTCGGTCTTGAAGCGGGTTGGTTAGAAGGCGATATCCTTCTTAACACCGATTCAGAGCAAGAAGGCGAAGTGTACATGGGTTGTGCTGGCGGTATCGACGGCGCAATGACATTTGAAATTGCTCGTAATGCGATTCCAGCTGACTTCGTAACACGTAAGCTAACGCTAAAAGGCCTAAAAGGCGGTCACTCTGGTTGTGACATCCACACAGGTCGTGCAAACGCAAACAAACTGCTTGCTCGCTTCCTAGCGGGTCACGCAAAAGAGCTAGACCTTCGCATCGTCGAATTCAAAGGTGGTAGCCTTCGTAACGCGATCCCTCGTGAAGGTTTCGTAACGGTTGCTGTTCCTGCGGCAAACCAAGAAAAACTGGCTTCACTATACAACTACTACACTGAGCTGCTTTCAACAGAGCTAGGTAAAGTAGAAGACAGCATCGTGACTTTCAATGAAGAAGCTTCTGTAGAAATTGGCGCACTTGCGTCAGCAGACCAAGCTCGCTTTATCGCGGCACTTAACGCATGTCCAAACGGCGTGATTCGTATGAGTGACGAGATTGAAGGTGTTGTGGAAACGTCTCTAAACGTAGGTGTTATCACAACAGAAGAGAACTCAATCACAGTACTTTGCCTGATCCGCTCTCTTATCGATTCAGGTCGTAGCCAAGTAGAAAGCATGCTTCACTCTGTTGCTGAACTAGCAGGCGCTAACATCGCGTTCTCTGGTGCTTACCCAGGTTGGAAACCAGACGCAGATTCAGAAATCATGCATATCTTCCGTGACATGTACGAAGGTATCTACGGTCACAAGCCAAACATCATGGTTATCCATGCTGGTCTTGAGTGTGGTCTATTCAAAGAACCTTACCCGAACATGGATATGGTTTCTTTCGGCCCAACCATCAAGTTTCCGCACTCTCCTGATGAGAAAGTGAAGATCGACACCGTTGAGCTATTCTGGAACCAAATGGTTGCATTGCTTGAAGCGATCCCAGAAAAAGCTTAATTCGATAAGCTATGTTTGTTCAGTAAATGGTGTTTTACAGTAAACACCGTTTATCTGAGACAAAATAAAACAGGTACTCAATGAGTACCTGTTTTTGTATCTAATCTTTGTAGCTACTACTTGTGACTAAATAAACAATTAAGCGCGTGAAGCCGCGTAGCTTTCTAGCTCATCAATTGAAGTTTGTGCCACAACTTCGCCATCGATGAAGTACGTCACCATCTCGCCATCACGAACACCGATTAACGTCGCACGCTCACCAGACTGGTAAGTAATGTCCATTTGGATCGTGTTTTCATCAATCTGCTGCATTTGACCTTTTTCGATCACATCTGCACTCGTGATAGGACCCACTGGCGCTTCCGTTAGAGACGGATCAAGTTGGTGGTTGATGTCTAGGTAAGTATCAGTCTTTGTATCAAAGATGTGCGGAGAACCAGTTAGTGGGTTGCTACCAGTCCAGAACTCTAGTGAGTTGAATACCAGGTAATCGGCAGCAACTGTTAGGCCGTAAGCAGGCGCTAGTAGCATGTTCAAGCCACCACGTGCGTAACGGTTATCAACAGCCTTAACGTTAAACTTCATTAGGTAACCGGTTACTGCGTTACTACCAACACAGCCAGATAAAGCGACAGAAACCACCGCCAGTGCAACGACTTTTGAAATTGTTTTTTTCATTTTTATCTCGATATATGAATTTGGCCGCCAAAAAATGGCGATGAATAATACCAACCAACCGAACAATAAATATCAGCGTTAAATCAATGTATTGTCAGGAAATTCACAATTCTAAACCCCTTCTAACTAGCCAAATCAAAAACAGAAACCAATTAAGAAACGCCTCCATAAAAAAGTTTTGTCGTCACCGTAAAGCGATTGATTCGTACTAAAAATCAACGATTGATACATTCCGTGTTAACGAATTATCACCATGTTGAGAACAACCTAAATGGCAAGACTAAAACCTAATCAACCCTTCGAATTACTTGGTTATACTGTTCAGCCAGGACAGAGAATGGAGATTGAACTGCAAGCGGCTCAGCTTTACACGCATTCTCCACTTTCGATCCCGATTGAAATTATTCATGGTCGTCAAGCGGGCCCAACACTGATGGTAAACGCGGCGATCCACGGAGATGAACTAAACGGTGTTGAGATTGCACGACAGCTGACCAATGCGATTGATCCAAAGAAACTGAAAGGAACACTACTTGTTGTGCCTATCGTTAACGTATTTGGTTTTATCCATAAGTCTCGTTACCTACCAGACCGTCGTGACCTGAACCGTTGCTTCCCTGGAAGTGAGAAAGGATCACTGACATCACGCATCGCTCACACCTTCTTTGAGAACGTAGCGAAGCACTGTGATTACATTCTGGATCTACACACCGGCGCGATTCACCGTACTAACTTGCCACAGATCCGTGCAAACCTGTCGAACCCTGAAACACTGCGCATCGCAAAAGCGTTCGCAACACCCGTGATCATAGATTCTCCACTGCGTGATGGTTCACTGCGTAGCGAAGCGGAAAAGCTGGGTATTCCTGTATTAACTTACGAAGGTGGTGAAGCGCTGCGTTTTGATCACCTAGCGATTCGTGCGGGTTACCTTGGCGTGCATCAAGTGATGAAAGAAATCGGCATGCTGCGCCCTAACCGTAAGAAGTTACCAGAGCCAGTATTGAGTAAATCGACCAGTTGGGTCCGCGCTGAATCAGACGGCATTTTGCGTAATATGGTAAGGCTTGGCGAACAAGTTGAAGCAGGACAAACCCTGGCTTACATCAGTTCTCCATTGGGTCACCAAGAAGGCCAAGTGATCACAACCAAAGGCGGTATCGTGATTGGTCAGCAAACTCTGCCTTTGGTCAACGAAGGTGATGCTGTGTTCCACATCGCTTACTTCAAGCAAGACGATGAAGAAGTAGGACAATCAGTAGAAAGCTACATTGAAGAAGTGGCAGAAGACGATTGGCTAACTGCACTGAATAACTGATCAGACAATGCTTAACAGTTTAAGAGCTCGACGTTAAAAGCGAGAAGCCAAACCGAGCTCTTAAACACAATAAAACAGAACTCCACAAACTAAAAAGCCCCAAAACACTTTTAACTCGAAAGAAAAAAGTTGTATCGGGGCTTTTTTTCACAAATCCCTTATCTTAAAATTAAGGGATCTATAAATTAGTCATGCACTGAATTATTCAGCGTCTTGTTGCTCTTCTGCACGAGCTTTAGCGCGCGCTTCACGTGCTTGCTCAGCTTTAAGCTCTTTAGTGTGACGTAGTTCGTCACGCTCTTTACGTTGCTCTGATTTACGCTCGTTACGTTCAGCTTGGTTAGCGATGAAAGATGCTAGCTCTTTCTCTGCCCACTCTTGTGCTAGAGCTTCAGTTTCGAAACCAGACTCACGCTTAGATACTGTAGTGCTGCGAGACGTTACTTGACGAGTAATCTCTGCACACCAACCGTTGCGTTTTTCTGTAAGGCGGATATCAAATTTTTTGTTCTTAGACATGTTCTATTTTTTCCTAAGGGAGATCATTAAGGGATCGGTCAACTTTGATAACTCCATCTAAGTGAGCATCTTTTAACACCATCCCTTGGTAAGCGCGGTATTAGAGCACAAATCAATGAATATTGCTGCAAATATTTGCAGCGGATCACACTCCAATGCTGCAAATCGTTTGCGCCTAATTTCAATCGGTTCATAACTCTCGGTTCACCATCAACTTCTATCCTATTTTATCGATAACAATGAAATGAACTATGCTCAAACAGAGATAAATGAAAGAGATACCTGCTTGCTCAGGTTTATAGACTCTACTGTCTCACCTACTCCGCTCATAATTAAAATAGCTAAGGAGTTGCTATGGATAGCTTCATCAAAAATTTACCCAAAGTTGAGCTGCACTTACATATAGAAGGCACATTAGAGCCAGAGCTGATGTTCCAACTCGCCAAGCGCAATAACCTGTCGATTCCCTTTGAGACCCCAGACCAAGTTCGAGACGCGTACCAGTTCCACAATCTTCAATCCTTTCTCGATATCTATTACCAAGGTGCAAACGTACTGATTCATGAACAAGATTTCTACGACCTGACGTGGGCTTATCTGTTGAAGTGTCAGCAAGATAATGTGGTTCATACTGAGATCTTCTTCGACCCTCAGACTCACACTGAACGCGGCATTGACTTTGAAGTCATCATAAGTGGGATTACTCAAGCTTTGAATCAAGCCGAGCAAGAACTAGGGATCAGCAGCCAACTGATCATGTGCTTTCTGCGCCATCTTGATGAAGACAGCGCTTTTGAAACACTCAAACAAGCCCTTCCCTACAAAGATAAGATCATTGCCGTCGGCCTGGATTCGTCGGAAAAAGGAAACCCACCGGAGAAGTTTAAGCATGTGTTCCAAGAGGCGATCAACCAAGGGTTCCTGACCGTCGCGCACGCCGGAGAGGAAGGCCCTGCGCAAAATATTAGTGACGCACTGAGCTTGTTAGGCATTACCCGAATTGATCATGGCGTTCGCTGTGTAGAAGATGAAGAGTTGATGGAACAGCTAATAGCAAAACGTACACCACTGACCGTCTGCCCGCTGTCGAATACCAAGCTCAAGGTGTTTGAGACCATGCAAGAGCACAACATCGTCGAGTTGCTGAGAAAAGGGCTGTGCGTCACCATCAATTCCGATGATCCGGCTTACTTCGGCGGCTATATGAATGATAACTTCCTCGCCGTCGCCAATGCTCACCCAGTGACCAAAAACGAATTGGCGCAGTTCAGTATTAATGCCATCGAAGCCAGTTTTATCTCGCCTCACGCCAAGGAAGATCTCATCACACAGGTACGCCAATACCTTGCTGCGAGTACTTAATGAGTTATCAAGATCAAAAAGGGAAGCTCTGAGCTTCCCTATCTATATCAATAGATAACTAATTGGCTTAGCCCGGGTGACCATCCACTCTTGGCGTTAACAGCATCATCCCAAATTTCCAGATAAATAGACCGAACGCTAACGTCCATAAACCCGCGCTGATGTTAACCATCTCAAATAAATACGCCGGGAAGAATGTCACACCTAAACTACGAACGAGTGCCGCGATAAATATAGCCGAGAACGCCAAAGCCATACTTGGCCCTTTATAGATAGCACGGCCAGTATGTCCCATTGTCACGCGCGTGATCATCGCCAGAATTAACCCACTCAAACCGCCAATCGCAAACAGGTGCAGCATGTTATGGCTCGCGAACGGGTTATCTAGCAAACCGCGTAACAGCAAGCTGAGAGGGATACATAGGTAAGCCGCATGCAGCGACCACACCAAGGGCTCTGATAGTGTTGTCCAAGGCTTCCAGCGGATAAAGCGCACCAACTGTGTCACACCTGCAAATACCATCAACTCATTGCCGACTTGAGCAAAGGTCAATGGGAAGAAGCTCAACACAAATAAGCCAACCAAAGGTAGATTGGCTAACCATTCCAACCAAACCAAGGGCTGCGCTTTTTCGAAATCAAAACGACGCGCTGTAAAGAATGGGAGCACTCGCCCACCCATCACTGATAACAGCAAGGTAAACCACCACAACATAGCCTGCCAAACTGCAGACGATGGGAATGGAGGCATCCCCTTAATGGTCGCGTAACTAGCAAAGTTCGCCACGATAGCCAATATAAACAGTGGCACAAAGAATAGATTCTTCCAGCCTTTCGACTTCACGACTCGGAAACCAATTTCGTAGGCGGCGAAGATTAAGAACAGCGCCTCAACCGACGAGATCAGCCATAACGGAGCGGGTGTCCAAAACAGAATACGAGGTGCGAGCCACAAACCGACTAGCGCAGCTAATCGATAATGCTTGGTGCCATTGACACCCGTCCACGTTTGTACTGCCGTTAACACAAAACCGACCACTATCGCCATTGAGAAACCAAACAGCATCTCATGCACGTGCCACCACAGTGCGGGAACTTTTAAAATCTCAGGCTGACCGTTTTGGAACATGATGACCCAAGCGACAATCGCGATCACTGCATAGAGACTGCCTAAAAAGAAGAAAGGTCGAAAGCCTAAACGCAGGTAGGCTGGAATCGCGTCTTCTACACTTTTATCTGTGATATTTAACAAACTCGCTCCTAATTCTCAGATAAGCGGCCAAGGTATTACCTAAACCAAATTTTGTGTGCATCAAATCCGATGCAATATGCAGATCACATTGCATGAAACGCGCCAATTAGATAAAACCAGTAAAAACAGCGACTCACGAGATTCAATAGCCAATAAATAAGTCAAAAAAACACAACCAAAAGAGTCATAAAGACACATGCATGTATAAATAGAAACTTACTGACTTTTGGTATCTCGCCACATATAGTAAGACTAGACTTAAATGGAACAACTCAGACAAGGAATGCGATGTATATTTTTGGTTATGGCAGTTTAATCAACTCATCTTCACGTCAGCTTACCGGTCAGACAGGGCAAGCGATCCCTGCGATTGTTCATGGCTTGATTCGCCATTGGAGCAAGATCGATGACAGCTATGTCTTATCCCCTTTGATCGTCAATCTCGGCGAAGGACAAGTGAATGGTGTGTTGCTTGAGGTGGATGATATTGCACTGGCTGAGTTTGATCGCCGTGAGCGTGGTTATCACCGTATCGAATTAAAGGCCTCTCAGATAGAAAGCCAAGATGAATTCAAACAGGATCAACCGATCTGGGTTTACATCAAAGACGAGATTGAAGCACCTTGCGAAAACAGCCCTATCGTTCAAACCTACGTCGATACTGTATTAGCAGGATGTTTAGAGGTGTCTGAAAGCTTTGCGGCGCACTTCGTTAAACACACACAAGGTTGGCATCACCCATTAGAAAATGATCGCCACCAGCCTAAATACGGCAACCTTGCTGGGGTTTCCGATCACCATCACAGTGTGATTGATGGCTTGATACTAACTGTACGCAGCTAGTTGATTTAGGTTGGTGAACACATTGACTCACCAACCTAAAGTGAGCTTAAACGACACGAATACCTGCTGGCATCGCACGTTCAGGTGTTAGCAATACACTTTCAGATTCATCTTCCGTTTCTGCACAAAGCAACATGCACTCAGAAGTGTGGCCTCTCATCTTCGCCTTCGCTAGATTGCACAAAACAACAACCTGCTTACCCATCAACTCTTCTTCTGTGTAGTAAGGGACTAGGCTGGTCACCGTTTGCAGTGTCTTGTCACCAACATCCACTTGCACTATGTAAAGCTTGTCGGCGTTTTCATGACGCACAACCTCAATGATCTTACCCACACGCATTTCTAACTTAGCAAAGTCACCATAAGAGACAGTATCCATTTCTCACTTCCTATATTGGTTTATTTTCACCCATTAAATCATTTACTAAAATTAAGTAAAATATAAATGTTTACACTAGCATTAAGCCTAATAATTACAAGCGGTAAAGATCTCATTACTGGAAGTAAAATGAGAGTTTCGTTGCCTTACTATCATTGTCGGTGTTAAATAGATGAAGCAATGTATAGAGGTTAAAAATGGCAACAATTAAAGATGTAGCAAAGGAAGCTGGTGTTTCTGTTGCAACCGTATCTCGAGTGATCAACAAGTCTCCCAAGGCGAGTGCAAGCTCGGTAGAGTCTGTAACTAAAGCGATGTCTAAACTTGGCTATCGACCGAATGCCAATGCTCGAGCGCTGGTAAGCCAAAGCACGAACACTGTTGGTGTATTGGTCGGTGACATCTCCGATCCCTTTTTTGGCACGCTGGTTAAGGCTGTCGACAATGTCGCTCGTGAGAACGGAAAACATATCCTTGTCGGTAATGGCTCGCACGATCGTGAAGAAGAGAGACAAGCGATTGAATTGCTGATTAACAGCCGTTGTGACGCCCTGGTGATCCACTCTAAAGGCCTCACCGACGAAGAACTGATTGCCTATGCAAAAGAGGTCAAAGGCTTAGTACTGATCAACCGTTATATTGCTGAGATTGCCAACCACTGTATTTTCTTAGACAACAAAAAAGGTGCGTATCTTGCGACGGAATATCTGATCCGCCATGGCCATAAGAACATTGCCTGTATCGCCTCATCGCATAGCATTGAAGATGCCGATGAGCGTATCCAAGGTTACTTAGCGGCACTCTCAGATTACAAAATAGCGCTCTCTGACAGCTATATTGAATACTCAGCGCCGACCAGTGACGGTGGCGAATACGCCATGACTAACCTTCTGACTAAGTCACTGCCAATCACTGGCATTGTGGCGTACAACGATTACATGGCAGCTGGTGCTTTGTCTGTCCTTGATGAAAACGGTATTCAAGCGCCGGACAAAATGTCGATCATCGGCTTCGATGATGGCTTGATTGCCCGCTATGTTCATCCAAAGCTCACCACTATTCGCTATCCGATTCAGATGATGGCAGAGAAAGCGACACGACTCGCGTTGCACTTAGCCAAAGGTGAAAACACCTCAACGGAACCAATGATGTTCTCTCCAACTCTGGTTCGCCGCAATTCGGTAGAGAAAGTCTAAGTTCTAGTCTGGTCTGGTCACCAAGCAATAAACAAAAAAAAGCCCTAACAGAATCGCTTCTGTTAGGGCTTTCCTACCTTACTCAGATACTCAACAATCGCGCTTAATAAACCGCACTCTTGTTGAGCGCCACTTTTGCTCATCCCCCAAGAACAACGCGATAATTCACATCGTCCTATTCACAAACAAAAGATATTGACGTAACCGCTTTGAGCTAGAGCGTACTAGTTTGAAGAATCCCCCGAAAATTCAAACTGGTAACAGGTACTGTAGTTATATTCTTGTTCAGGCTTGAGAATACAACTGTCCTGCTTCCACTCTGGGTGGTTAGGAGAGTCAGGTAAGAACTGGGTTTCTAGCGCCAAACCAGCGTAGTCTTCATAGCTGCCACCACTTCGGTTTGGTGTGCCACCAAGCCAGTTTCCGGTGTATAGCTGCATTGCAGGTTTGGTTGAAAATACTTTTAGTGTGACGAGCGCATCTGGTGAGGTTACGGTCGCGGCGCATTGAGTGCGTTTGCAGCCATCAGCCAATAAGAAAGAGTGGTCGTAACCCTTTGCTGCTTTCTGCTGTTCATCGCCCAACAAACGCTCTGAGATCATCATAGGCTGATTGAAGTCAAAGCTGGTCGATTTCACTGATTTAAGGTTACCTAACGGAATACCCACCGAATTGGTCGGTAAGAACTGATTAGCATTGATACTGACAATGTGTGACAAACAGTCGTGTCCAGCTTCAGCGCCAAGTAGATTGAAGTACGCATGATTCGTTAGGTTGACTACAGTCGGCTTGTCTGTGGTTGCAGAGTAATTAATGGAAACTCGATTGTCTTCGGTGATGTCATAACGCACCGACACATTCAAATTCCCCGGAAATCCTTGGTCGCCATCAGCAGACTCTAGACTGAACACCACTGACGTTTCGGTTTGCTCGGCAATATTCCAACGGCGTTTATCAAATCCGTTCGGGCCACCATGTAAGGTATTGCCCGCTTGGTTGGTTTCCAGCTTGTAATTCTGACCATCAATTTTGAAACGACCATTAGCAATGCGGTTAGCATAACGGCCAACGGTTGTGCCCATATAGCTGGCTTGTTTATCGAAGTTCTCCATTGAGTTAACACCCAACAACACTTCTCTTTTGTTTCCCTTTACTGGCAGGATACAGCTCAACCATGTTGCACCAATATCCATGAATGTCACTTGAATCCCATGCGTATTTGATAGCGTCACTAACTGAGCGGGTTGGCCATCATAGGCTGGAGTCTGCGCCATGGATTGATGCAGGTTTTGCTCTTGTGTCATTCTAAATTCCTTCTAGTGCCAGTAAAAAGCCTCTACCTGAAGTAAAGGCTTTAGCATTTGGCCTACCATGATCTTTTTACTTGGTAAGCTCTATATTAAGTCTCGAAGCCGTTAGATTACTTCAACTAAGCCTGCTCCGTCTTTCGCTTGGCACACATAAATAGATTCTTTTAGCCCCGTCGCCGCTTGATATTTCTGTTCAACGGTTGTTTTGATTTCATCAACCAATGCAGGTGGAACCAATGCCACAATACAACCACCGAAACCACCGCCAGTCATACGCACGCCACCTTGTTCACCGATCACTTCTTTGACCATATCAACCAGCGCATCAATCTCTTTCACCGTGATTTCAAAATCATCACGCATTGATGCATGCGATTCAGCCATCAACTCGCCCATACGCTTCATATCATGAGTGCGTAGAGCTTGAGCCGCTTCAACAGTACGGTCATTTTCAGTAATCACGTGACGAGCACGTTTCGCGACCATTTCATCCAATTCAGACTCTTTCGCTTTGAATTGCTCAATGGTCACATCACGAAGTGCCGGAACACCAAAGATGCGCGCCGCTTCTTCACACTGTTCACGACGTGTGTTGTATTCGCTGTCGACTAAGCCGCGTTTCTTGTTTGAGTTAATGATAACCACAGCCATATCTTCTGGCATTGAAACCGCTTGAGTCTCTAGGCTACGACAATCCAAAAGCATCGCGTGGTTTGCGCGACCTTCTGCAGAGATCATTTGGTCCATGATGCCGCAGTTACAGCCCACAAATTCGTTTTCGGCCTGCTGACCATTTAGCGCCACTTCAGCTTGGCTGATCTCTAGGTTATAAAGCACCTTGAATGTTTGACCAATCACCACTTCCAGCGCCGCAGAAGAACTTAAACCTGCACCTTGAGGCACGTTGCCCGTTACAGAGATGTCTGCACCTGTAAATTCAAAGCCGCGACCTTTTAAGCACTTCACCACACCACGAATGTAGTTCGCCCACATCTTGTCTTGTTGGAATGTGATCTCTTGAGTTAAATCGAACTCATCGACTGCATTACCGTAGTCCACTGATACTACGCGAACAATGTTGTCGTCACGCTTAGCCGCGGCGACTACCGTTTGGTAGTTAATGGCACACGGTAGAACAAAACCATCGTTGTAGTCAGTGTGCTCGCCGATCAGGTTCACACGACCTGGTGCTTGGATAATATGAGTCGCTTGGTAACCAAGGACTTGCTCAAAAGATGCTTTCACGTTTTGGATTAGGTCAGACATAAGTAAACTCTCTGGTTAAACTCTTTGTTCAATTGGTTATGGCCCCTTTACGGCACCACTTTAATTCTTTTAGATTCCCTATATCGTTCGTCGCTCACGGTAGGGAATGACAACATCAGCGACTAAACTTTTAAGCTTCTAAGCTCTTAAACTTATGGGCTTTTCATCTGCCGTCATTCCAGAATCGAGGGACGAGATATCAGGAATCTCGCTTGTTATCTACGAAGCAACGTATTACTGCTCTTTATAGTGAACGTCACTCAAATCACGCAGACGCTGCGCTGCTTGTTCTGCGGTTAAATCACGCTGAGACTCAGCCAACATTTCGTAGCCGACCATGAACTTGCGAACCGAAGCACTACGTAGCAATGGCGGGTAGAACAACGCATGCAGTTGCCAGTGATCGATGTCCGTGCCTTCTTCAAAGAACGGCGCATAGTGCCAACCCATTGAGTACGGGAATGAGCATTGGAACAAGTTGTCGTAACGACTGGTCAGCTTCTTAATCGCAAGCGCTAAATCATCACGCTGCTCGTCAGTCAGTTCGCTCATACGGCGAATGTGCGTTTTTGGTAGCAACATGGTTTCAAATGGCCACGCCGCCCAGTAAGGCACCACCGCAATCCAATGTTCAGTTTCAACCACAGTGCGAGAGCCGTCTTTCATTTCAGCTTCAACGTAATCCACTAAAAGATTCGAACCTTGTTGTTCGAAGTACTCTTTTAACAATTTCTCTTTGCGTTCAATCTCGTTGGGCAGAAAGCTGTTTGCCCATATCTGACCGTGCGGATGAGGCTGAGAACAGCCCATGGTCTCGCCTTTGTTTTCAAACGCTTGAACCCATAGGTAGTCTTTACCTAGCTCTTCAATCTGTTCATTCCATGTGTCGATAACACCGCGAATCTTGTTTACTGGTAACTCTGGCAGCGTTTTGCTGTGGTCCGGAGAAAAACAGATCACGCGGCTCAACCCGCGAACACCTTGAGTCTTGAATAGAGGGTTTTCAGACTCTGGAGCGTCAGGCGAATCGGGCATCAAGGCCGCGAAATCATTACTGAATACGTAAGTGCCGTCGTAATCTGGGTTTTCGTCGCCCGAGATACGCGTATTGGTTGGGCACAAGAAACACTCTTTCTCGTACGCAGGAAGCTGCGCGGTCGATGGTTTTTCATCTTGGCCACTCCAAGGACGTTTTGCTCGGTGCGGTGATACTAAGATCCACTGGCCCGTTAATGGGTTATAACGACGATGCGGGTGGTCTACTGGGTTAAATTCAACTTTTGACATGTTTAGATTGCTCTCAAATTTTGTGTCTTGGTCAATTCACCAAGATGAATAATTCTTCTACAAGGAGATTCCCTATCACGCTCGTGCCTCGCTGTAGGGAATGACGTGTAATCTCGTTGTGCTAGTTGTGCAAAGGCAACCACTTCATAGCCTTATGCTCATCCGTCATTCCAGAATCGAGGTGCGAGATATCTGGAATCTCTCTTTTTTCAATAACTTAAAAGTTCTTTAGTAACCTTGTGGGTTATTCGACTGCCAATTCCATGTATCCGCCGTCATCTCCATCACGCTACGCGTCGCCTTCCAGCCAAGCTCGCGCTCTGCTTTTTCAGTACTTGCCCAACATTCGGCAATGTCACCCGCGCGGCGTGGGCAAAGTTCATAAGGAACCGGTTTGCCCGATGCTTGTGCGAAGGCTTCAACCATCTCGAGTACACTTGAGCCTTTGCCCGTACCTAGGTTGTAAATGTGTAAGCCCGCTTTCTCGCCCACGGCTTTTAATGCTGCTACGTGGCCATCAGCCAAATCCATTACGTGGATGTAGTCTCTAACACCAGTTCCATCCGGTGTTGGGTAATCGTTTCCAAAGATAGAAAGCTTCTCTCTACGGCCTACAGCAACCTGTGCGATGAACGGCATTAGGTTGTTTGGAATGCCTTGTGGGTCTTCTCCCATGGTGCCTGATGGGTGTGCACCAACAGGGTTAAAGTAGCGCAGTAAAGTCACGCTCCAGTCGTTTTCAGCGTTGAACAGATCGCTCAAGCACTCTTCCACCATATATTTGCTGCGACCATAAGGGTTAGTTGTCGCGCCAGTTGGTGAAGTTTCAGTAATCGGCACTACTTCTGGATCGCCGTAAACGGTAGCCGAAGAACTAAATACGATGCTTTTTACGCCCGCTTTCTTCATGCTTCGAGCTAACACCAATGAACCATTGACGTTGTTATCGTAGTATTCCAAAGGCTTAGCCACCGACTCCCCTACCGCTTTCAGGCCAGCAAAGTGAATCACGGCTTGGATATCGTTTTCTGAAAACACGCTATCTAGAAAAGATTGGTCACGAATGTCGCCAAGATAAAACGTTGGTCGCTTGCCAGTTAACGATTCGATTCGTTCCAGCACTAGCTCTTTGCTGTTGCAAAGGTTATCAACAATGATCGGCTCCATACCTGCCTGTATCATTTGAATGCATGTATGACTTCCGATGTAACCCATGCCGCCCGTAACCAGTACTTTCACAATCAACCTCTCTTTGTCGTCATTCGTGGGCTAACTCGAACTGACATTCAGCTCAGTAGCACCGTATGTCAGAAATAGTAGCAGCCATTTTGACTATAATTCTGTGATCAAAACCACGAAGTGTAAACGTTTACACTAACTTTCATCATTGGAACTGATCATGACATAGAGAGAACGTATAGCTATTAACCTCTAATTAATTGAATTTTAATAAGATAATTATAGACAGTTAGATTTGAGACATCACAGATGAGTTGAGCATTTATTTTACTAAAAGTTAATGCAATGACGTCCAGTTTGATTACAATAGGTCTGTAGAATAAAGAGGTGCATTGCTTTTTTACTAAATACCAATTTCAAAGCAGCGCAATGTTCCAATAACAGGAAGTGAGTATGGCAACGTTAAAAGATATCGCGACTGAAGCGAATGTATCATTGGCTACAGTTTCAAGGGTTCTCAATGAAGATCCAACATTAAGCGTCAAGGAAGAGACCAAAAGGCGTATCTTTGAAATTGCAGAGAAGTTGGAATACAAAACCAGCAGCTCACGAAAAACCGTTAGCAGTAAAAAACAAAACCATCACTTCCTAGCACTGTATAACTACAAGCAAGAAGCGGAAGTTAACGACCCTTACTATCTATCGATTCGCCACGGGATTGAAACCCAATGTGAAAAGATGGAAGTTAAGCTAACCAACTGTTATGAAAGTAAAATACAGATCAATTCAGCACCAATCACAGGTGTTTTGTTGGTGGGTAGAATGACACCAGAGGTTATCGAGCAAGCTAAAAAGCTGAGCGATAATATCTGTTATGTCGATTTTACCGATCACTCAGAACCTTATGACTCTGTCGATATCGACCTGGCTTTGATCAGCAAAGAGATCACCAACTTCTTTATCAACCAAGGCTATGAGCGCATCGGCTTTATTGGTGGCCAAGACGACGTCAATACCCCTGATATTCGTGAAGTCGCTTTTGCTGAATATGGTGGCCTCAAGAACGTTGTCAGTGAGCAAGACATCTACCGTGGTGACTTCTCTAGCTCATCAGGTTACAAGCTTGCAAAACAGATGCTCGCGACGGGCGACTACCCTAAAGCCATGTTTATTGCGTCAGATTCCATCGCAATTGGCGTTTTACGAGCAGTTCATGAGCACGGATTAAACATCCCTGAAGATATTGCGCTGATCAGTGTAAACGACATCCCAACAGCTAAATTTACCTTCCCATCTTTATCAACTGTTCGTATTCACTCTGAATTGATGGGAATTCAAGGCGTTAATCTGCTGATTGAGAAAGTACGCGACGGCCGAACCATCCCACTACGTGTCTATGTACCAAGCAAACTCAAGCTGCGCGATACAACAAAATAATTAAATATATCAAGTAGATAAATAAAGGCTACCTTTGTTGAAGGTGGCCTTTTTTGTGCCCGTCACATACATCAATCTCCACGTATCCCCCTCTTTAATCTGCTACATAAATCAGCCAATAGCATTCTTTTAAGTGGATCACACAGCACCGTAAAAAGACCATAAAAAACGTGATGAAGTTAAAGTAAAACGTTTTCACCAATTTCATTTAGTAAAACTTTTACTAATAATTACCTCAGTCCAAAAATACTCGTATTCACTACGACCCAATTACGCATAAGAACGTCGGTCAGCAAACTGCATTCAGACCGAGAGAGAGGCAACGTGAACAACTGGGAAAACTTCCTGAACTTACATGAGAACCGTATGGCACCGCGTGCATACTTCTTCTCGTACGCATCAGAAAAAAATGCAAAAACGTTTCAGCGTGAACTGAGCAGCCACTTCCAACTATTGAGTGGCCAATGGAATTTCAGCTATTTCACCAATCCGCTATTGGTTCCTGAAGAGTTCTATTCTCAGGAAATGAGCGACTGGGGAAACATCACGGTTCCAAACATGTGGCAAATGGAAGGCCACGGCGATCTTCAATACACAGATGAAGGTTTCCCATTCCCAATTGATGTGCCTTTCGTACCATCAGACAACCCAACCGGCGCATACCAACGCTCTTTCTTCCTTGGCGAAAGCTGGGACGAGAAACAAACCATCATCAAATTTGATGGCGTTGAAACTTACTTCGAAGTTTACGTAAACGGCGAGTACGTGGGCTTCAGCAAAGGCAGCCGCCTAACCGCTGAGTTCGATATCTCTAGCCAGGTAAAAGCAGGCAACAACCTACTTTCTATTCGAGTGATGCAGTGGGCCGACTCTACCTACATTGAAGACCAAGACATGTGGTGGACGGGCGGTATCTTCCGTGACGTTTACCTAGTAGGTAAAGAACAACTGCACGTTCAAGACGTTACCGTTCGCACTGACTTCGACGACGCTTACCAAAGCGCGACCCTGTTATGCAAAGTGGAACTAGAAAACCTAGCAGCAGCGGCAAACGCAACCCTTGAGTACGCATTGCTCGATGGCAGCCAAGTTATCTCGCAAGGCTCTGTAGATAACTTAACTGTTCCTAACCAACAGACTGGCGGCAATGCGAACACTCAATTCTCTATCGATGTCGTGAACCCTGTTCAATGGAATGCTGAAAACCCATACCTTTACCAACTGTTGCTGACGCTAAAAGACACAGACGGCGAAGTGCTAGAAGTGATTCCACAGCGCGTTGGTTTCCGAGACATTAAAGTTCGCGATGGTCTGTTCTACATCAACAACAAATACGTGATGCTGCACGGTGTAAACCGTCACGACAACGACCACCTAAAAGGTCGTGCGGTTGGCATGGATCGCGTAGAGAAAGACTTAGTGTTGATGAAGCAGCACAACATCAACTCAGTACGCACGGCGCACTACCCGAACGACCCACGCTTCTACGAACTGTGTGACATCTACGGCCTGTTCGTGATGGGTGAAACCGATGTCGAAACTCACGGCTTTGCTAACGTTGGCGACCTAAGCCGCATCACTAACGATGCAGCATGGGAAGCGGTGTTTGTTGAACGTATCGAACGTCATATCCACGCTCAAAAGAACCACCCTTCTATCATCATGTGGTCTTTAGGTAACGAATCAGGCTACGGCTGCAATATCCGCTCTATGTACGATGCGGCAAAAGCGATTGATGACACCCGCTTGGTTCACTATGAAGAAGACCGCGATGCTGAAGTGGTCGACATCATTTCAACCATGTACTCACGTGCTCAACTGATGAATGCCTTCGGTGAATTCCCACACGAAAAACCACGCATTATCTGTGAATACGCACACGCAATGGGTAATGGCCCAGGTGGCTTAACCGAATACCAAAACGTGTTCTACAAGCACGATGCAATTCAAGGTCACTACGTTTGGGAATGGTGTGACCACGGCATTCTAGCGCGTGATGAAGCGGGTACTGAGTTCTATAAGTACGGCGGTGACTACGGTGACTACCCGAACAACTACAACTTCTGCATGGACGGTTTGATCTACCCAGACCAAACACCGGGGCCAGGCTTAAAAGAGTACAAGCAGGTTATCGCACCAGTGAAGCTTCGCGATTTCGATGCACAAACGGGCACCTTCACGGTAGACAACAAACTTTGGTTCTCAAACATCGATGACTACACCATCACTGCGGAAATCCGTGCTGAAGGTGAAACCATTGCTGTGCAACACATCAAGATTGAAGAACTGGCAGAAAACTCGAGCCGTGAACTGACACTTAACTTGCCACAACTTGATGAGCGCGAAGTGTTTGTGAACTTTACCGTGCGCAAGGATTCTCGTACGCCTTACAGCGAAGCGAACCACGACATCGCGGTGTATCAATTCCAAGTGAAAGAGAACACAGCACAGCTAGAAGCCTTCACTAACAACAATGCGACAGCACTGAATGTGGAAGAGTCTCGTTTAGCTTACCTAATCAAAGGCCACAACTTCGCACTGAACTTCTCGAAAGTGAACGGCAAGCTGACGTCATGGTTGGTCAATGGCGAAGAGATGATTAAGTCAGAACCACGAATCAACTTCTTCAAGCCAATGATCGATAACCATAAACAAGAGCACGATGGTTACTGGGAGCCTGCACACTTGCAAATTATGCAGGAGCACTTCCGTAGCATTGACCTTGAATGCGTTAACGTTGAACAGGTAAATGGCAAGGTAGAGATCACCACCACCAGCATCATTGCTCCACCAGTATTCGATTTCGGCATGCGTTGTGAATATCGCTACCAAGTTAATGCTGAAGGCCAATTGAACGTTGAGCTAAGCGGCGAACGTTACGGTGAGTACCCTCATGTAATTCCTGTGATTGGTTTTGATATGGGCATCAACGGCGACTTCGACCAAGTCCAATATTACGGACGCGGCCCTGAAGAGAACTACCAAGACAGCAAGCAAGCCAACATGATTGATGTGTACCAATCAACCGTTGCAGACATGTTCGAGAACTACCCGTTCCCACAGAACAACGGCAACCGCCAACACGTTCGTTGGGCTGCGCTTTCAAGCCGCGCGGGTAATGGTATTGCAGTAAAACCACAGCAAGAAATCAACTTCAGCGCATGGTTCTACACCAACCAAAACCTGCACCAAGCACAACACACCATTGAGCTAGAGAAAAGCGGTTACATCACGTTAAACCTAGATCACCAAGTGATGGGCTTAGGCTCTAACTCTTGGGGCAGCGAAGTGCTCGATTCTTACCGCGTTTACATGGACGAGTTCCGCTACGGTTTAACTCTGATTCCATTCCAAGCAGGCGATTGCGATGCGCAGCACCTAATCAATCACAACTTTGGCGATGAGTTTTTTACGGTGAATGCACCAAAAGCTCAACCACAACTGAACGAGGCATAAGCGATGATCGTTTTAGAGAACTTAGAACAATTTAAAGTCGTCTACCGCGATGGTCGTAAATGGCAACGCTGTGTAGAAGCGATTGAAAACATCGGAAACATCAAAGATGGCGTGATGTATTCAATTGGTGATTCACTGGCTTACATGATTGAAGACGGTGTGGCTCGTAACACAGAAAACTTCACCGGTAATCGTCGTTACTTCGACGTGCACTACTACCTAGAAGGCCGTGAAACGGTTGAATTCGCAGCGAAATCAGAGCTAGAGCAGATCCAAGCTTATAGCGATGAAACCGACCGCGAACACCTAATGGGGAACGGTGAAACTCGTGAGCTAGCTGAAGGCCAAGTGGCGATCTTTGACAACAATCAGGCTTACCGTTTCCACGGTGATAACCGAGTTCGAAAAGTGGTACTGAAAGTGACCATTGAAGACGGTTACTTCCTCAATAAATAAACAATAACGCTATCTATTCACAGTATGTATCGAGCCTTGCCGTTCAAGGCTCCAACATGCTGAACAAAGCCTCAATGCTTCCTCCCTACAAGGAAGCATTGAGAAATAACGACTATAATTACGTGATTCCTTGGAGGACACTATGTCTGAATCTGTACGCGGTAAGTTAGGCAAATTTGCCCTACTCTCCATGACATTTGCAGCGGTATTTAACGTTCGCAACATTGTAAACAACAACATCGAATTGGGATTGAGTTCAGCCCCTATCTTTTTGCTCGCGACCCTTATTTACTTCATTCCGTTCGTGTTCATCATTGCTGAATTCGTATCAGCAAATAAAAATTCTGAGTCAGGCATGTATGACTGGCTAAAAAAACCACTAGGCTCAAAAGCAGCCTACCTAGGTTCCTTCCTATACTGGTTCGTAAACCTTTTCTGGTTTGTATCCCTGCTACCAAACGTAATCGCCTATGCGTCTTACGCGATGTTGGGCTATGAATACGCCTTCTCGCCAGTCGTCACATCGGCTATCTCGATTGCTCTGTTTGCTGCAGCAACTCACATCTCAACCAAAGGCGCGAGCTGGCTAGGTAAGATTGCCGAGATCGTGGCCTACGGTGTATTCGCTCTGTTTGCAATCTACGTTATCGGTGCACTAATGGCACTGGGCGGCAACCATGAGCCAGTAGAACCAATCACGCTTGAAGCAATGACACCGACCATCAACTGGGCAACGCTAGGTATCATGTGTTGGATCTTCCAAGCAGCCGGTGGTGCAGAAACCGCAGCCGCTTACCTAAACGATGTTAAGGGCGGTCACAAGTCTTTCATCAAGGTTATCATTGGTGCAGGTATCGCAATCGGCGCAATGTACGCAGTGGGCTCTCTTCTAGTAAACGTATTCGTTGCTCGTGATGAACTGACCTACGCTGGCGGCATGGTTGAAATCTTCACAGGTATGGCGAACTACTTCGACATTTCACAATCTCTAACGGGTCGCTTCGTCGGTATTATCCTATTCGTTGCTATGTTCGGTTCGATGATGATGTGGACAGCAGCTCCAGTAAAAATTCACTTCTCTGAAATCCCTAAAGGTGTTTACGGCGAGAAGACAACAGAGCTTAACGAACACGGCGTGCCAGTACGTGCAGCTTGGTGGCAGTTCGCGTTTGTATTCGTGATGCTTGTGGTGAACGGCTTCGGCTCTGAATCTGTACAAGACATGATGAATACAGCAATCAATCTAACAGCAGGTACCGCAATGCTACCGCCAATCTTCATCATGGTGGCCTACTTTGTATTCCGCTTGAAACACGACGACACACCGCGTGATTTCCGCATGGGTACTCGAGTTCAAGGTATGGCAGTAGTATCGGTACTGATTGGTATCTTCATTGTGAGCATGACAGCATCGGCATTCCCGACAGGTGTTGACCTTGTTCAAGCCTTCTTCATCAACGTCTTCATGACAGCGGTATTCTCTGGTATCGCATGGTGGTGGATCTCTCGCTTTGAAAAGAAGCAAGCAGGTAAAGAAGCAAAGCTAGAAACGGCTAAGCAGTCGTAATCCAGAATCTATACATCTAGTTAAAAGCGCCTTAATTGGCGCTTTTTTTGTTTTAAATCAGATAATTAAAATAAAAACCCCAAAAATAAAAACGGCGTTCCGTCAAGGTTTCAGTTCACGAAAAACACCAATTAATAGGTAATAAAACTCAAATAAAAACCAAGGTAAAACATTAACTAAATTTATTTACTCAAGGTCACATATTTGATCAATTTCGATTAACTTCCCGCCGCTTAATCTTTAATCTTCTTGCTGAAGAGACAAACTGATTCATATAAAGAAAGCGACAAAAAGCCCCTACACGCCTTATAAATCGTCGCTCATGAAACAAGCAATCTCTTCAATGAACTTCTTAATCTTTAACTCTTTGTTTTGGTAATAAGTTTACTGAAATACCAAAGAAAAAAATCCCAAAGAAGTCCGATCGTTAATCTATAAAAACAACAATGAGCCAACCCTGACAAAACAAAGCGGGTGTTTGCCAAACCAACATAACAATAAAAGTGCGGCCTAGAGCTTCCCTCTCTAGGACCAAGTTATAACGATCATCAACGTGATTCACCGGAGAACATCATGTCCGAAAATAAACGCAGTACGATAGGCAAATTTGCCCTACTGTCTATGACCTTCGCGGCGGTATACAGCTTCAATAACATCATTAATAACAACATCGAGATCGGCCTTTCCTCGGCTCCGATGTTCTTTCTAGCAACCATCTTTTACTTTGTGCCATTTTGTTTGATCGTTGCAGAGTTTGTGTCACTGAATAAAGACTCTGAAGCGGGTGTTTATTCTTGGGTTAAAAGTTCTCTAGGCGGCCGCTGGGCGTTTATTTCAGCTTACACCTACTGGTTTGTTAACCTGTTCTTCTTCACCTCTCTGCTACCTAGAATCATCGCTTACGCGTCTTATGCGTTCTTAGGTTTCGAGTACATCTTCACGCCAATGACCACCGCAATTCTGAGTACCATTTTATTTGCGGTCGCAACTCATATCTCTAACAACGGCGCGAAATTACTGGGCCCTATTACCTCACTAACATCATCACTGATGCTGCTGCTAACGATGTCTTACATCTTGTTATCTGGCGGGGCTTTGGTAGGCGGTATCGAGCCAGCTGATCCAATCACCATCGAAGCAATGACACCAAGCTTCAACTGGGCATTCCTTGGCGTAATCACTTGGATTTTCATGGCGGCAGGCGGTGCAGAATCGGTCGCGGTTTACGTTAACGACATCAAAGGCGGTCACAAGTCTTTCGTTAAAGTGATCATCATCGCGGGTATCTTCATCGGTGCGCTTTATTCGGTAGGATCTGTGTTAGCGAACGTATTTGTTGCTCGTGAAGAACTTAAATTCACTGGCGGCTCTGTTCAGGTATTTGAAGGACTAGCAAGACACTTTGGACTGTCGGAAATCCTGATGAACCGTTTCGTTGGTGTGGTTTCATTCACTGCGATGTTGGGCTCTCTACTTATGTGGACGGCGACACCGGTAAAGATCTTCTTCTCTGAAATCCCTAAAGGCATCTTTGGCGAGAAGACTGTCGCGCTTAACAAACAAGGTGTACCAGAGCGTGCAGCTTGGGTTCAGTTCTTCATCGTGATTCCACTGATGTTCATCCCAACGTTGGCGTCTGACACCGTTCAAGACTTGATGAGCACCATCATCAACATGACTGCAGCAGCTTCTATGCTACCGCCACTGTTCATCATGATTGCTTACCTGCACCTGCGCGTGAAACTGGACCACCTACCACGTGATTTCCGCATGGGTTCTCGTACGGTCGGTATTACTGCTGTGTCGATTCTTATCGCTATCTTCACCGTTGGTTTCTTCGCCTCTACCTTCCCAACAGGCGCAGACATCATGACCATCATCTTCTACAACGTGGGCGGGATTGTGATCTTCCTTGGCTACGCATGGTGGAAGTACGGTCAATACGAGAAAAGCTTATCTCCAGAAGAGAAGAAACTAGAAGCAAAACCTGAAGCGGCGAATGCTTAGTTTGACTCCACATTCTGATTGAAAATTAAGGCACTCACATTTGGTGAGTGCCTTTTTATTTGTCGGTACATTCCCACTCAACACCTAAATTTCACCAAAGCCTTCAAGAAAGAAGACATTCGAGTCAACAATCGAACCGCCTATAAAGTAATTCACCAACTGAATAGCTATCACCCTAGCCATACCTCTGCAAATTCAACTGAAAGTCAAAATAAAAACAAAGTAAATATTTACTAAAAATAGATCACACTTTTAAACTTAATTAATTTTAAACATCAAAATTATCATTAATATTGGTTTTGCGATCGTAAGTAACCTGACCAATACGCCTTGAAGAGCACCCCATATTAGAAGTCAGAACTGCTTGCGAACCTTCATTTATAACCCCGACACAGAAGTGATTAAAATGAAAAGTAGTTTTACTAAAAACACTCTTATTACAAGCTGTATTCTTGCTGCCTTAAGTACCACTGCCCACGCGGAAGAGTCCGCAGCAAACCACAGTGATACTCAGCCTCCTCAGACAGAAACTGAAACCCTATTTAACTTTTATGGTGAGCTTGGCCTTGGTGGTCACGTGGCACTCGAAGGTGATGATAAAGGCCGCTACGCAGACGGTACTTACATTGAAGCTGGCTTGGCTATCGAGCACGGTAATTGGTTTGGTCTTGCTTATATGGAGGGCTGGACAGTACAAGCCGATGACGAAGGCAATGCTTGGGCAACGGGCCACGGCTGGGGCGGTTTTGAAGGTGGTTTCAACCGCTTTTACGCTGGCTACCGCACAGATAACAAAACAGAATTCATGATTGGTCGTATGGACTCTTCATTAGATGACGTTCAATGGTGGGGTGACCCTACGGTTGAATACGGCTACGCGATCTCAAACACGCGAGACGTGCACCTTGGTGTGAAGATTCAAAACCTAGAAGGCAAGCTTCGCTACAGCGTTTCTTTCGCGCCAGAGTCTGACTTCTCGGAAGACGATGCTCTTGTTCACTTCGGTAAATACGACAGCTTCGCAGACCAATGGAAAGATAAGAACGCCATGGTCAATGGTTACCTTCAATACGATCTGACCGACGACTTAACCCTAATGGGTGGTGGTGAAGTTCGTAACAACGATGGTGGTGAACTATTGCTATTGGGTGCTGAGTACAAAAACTTCGCCACTCGTGTTTGGCTCGATACAGATAAAGGCAACCAAGAGTCTTTCGGTAGCGAGTCTGGTATTCAAACCAGTGCATGGTACGAAGCGGCACAAGGCGTTTACCTATCTGCAGCCTACAACTACGCAAACTTTGACGGTGACAATGGCGACAAAGAAATCACCTCTTACATCAATGCTGGCGTTTGGTATGAATACGGCAACGGCGCGTTTGCGACTGCTTTCGATAGCCGCTTTGGCGTAGGCAGCGACACTGAAATCGGCGACGCTCAGGTGTTCGCAATGCAATACTTCTACTGGTAATAACAGGAATTGATCATGAAACTGAATAAATCATTCGCAGCTCTCGCTATCGGTGCAGCCCTTGTCGTTACTGGTTGTGCTTCAAACTCAATCTCTGGCTCAGGCTCTGACACAGAGCAACTGCAAGCCAACGAATTTAAGAACGTTATCGACCGTACTGGCTCACCTGAATACATGCGTGACTACGACTTCGATGACCACCAACGCTTTAACCCATTCTTCGACCTAGGTGCATGGCACGGTCATCTGCTGCCAGACAGTGCAGAAGGCATGGGCGGATTCCCAGGTACAGCACTGCTTACCGAAGAATATATCAACTTCATGGCTGATAACTTCGACCGCCTAAGCGTGTTCAAAGACGGCAAAAAAGTGGCTTTCACTATGGAAGCTTATAGCCTACCGGGCGCATTGGTTCAGACGCTAAAATCTGACGATGTGACCGTAGAAATGACGATGCGTTTTGCTTCAAACCGTACCTCTCTGCTAGAAACAAAAATCACTACCGACTCACCGGTTGAATTAGTGTGGGATGGTGAACTGCTAGAAAAGACGCACGCCAAAGAAGGCGTGGCACAAACCGACAAAACAATCGCTGAAACTTACCCTGAGTATGACCGTCAAATCGTCGCAACCGACGATGGCCTAAAGGTGACCTTCGGTAAGGTTCGTTCGACATGGGATCTACTGACTTCTGGTGAGTCTGAATACCAAGTTCACAAGTCGATTCCAACGAAAACCACGGTTGATGGTTTAGCGTTTACTTCAACGGCAAACATTGAAGCATCGACGACTATCTACACCACATACTCGCATGTTCTAACGGCAGAAGAAGCGCAAGCGGAACAGCCTGAAATCAAAAAGATCATGGCAAACCCTACCGACTTCTTAGCCGCATCAGCAGAACGTTGGGAAGGCTATCTTGAGATGGGTTTAACCAACCCGAACGCGACACCAGAGCAAGAGCGTGTTGCGGTTAAAGCGATGGAAACCCTAAACGGTAACTGGCGTGGCGCTGCAGGTGCGATGGAGTTTGACTCTGTGACACCATCCGTGACGGCGCGTTGGTTCTCGGGCAACCAAACTTGGCCTTGGGACACATGGAAGCAAGCCTACGCAATGGCTCACTTCAACCCAGATGTAGCGAAAGATAACATCCGCGCGATGTTCGCTTACCAAATTCAGGCTGACGATGCCGTTCGTCCTTGGGATGAAGGTTACGTGCCCGATCTACTCGCTTACAACCTAAGTCCAGAACGTGGCGGCGATGGCGGTAACTGGAATGAACGTAATACCAAACCAAGCCTAGCAGCATGGGCAGTAATGGAAGTCTACAAAACCACAAGCGACGAAGCTTGGCTACAAGAGATGTATCCAAAACTAGTGGCATACCATGATTGGTGGCTACGCAACCGTGACAACAACGGCAATGGCGTTCCAGAGTATGGCGCTGCTCGTGACAAAGCACACAACACACCTGAAGGTGAAATGTACTTCACCGTGGTTCGTGGCGATAAGCACGAAACAGTTGTAGGACAAGCAGCACTGGATAAAGTGGTAGCAGAAGGCAACTACGATTACATCGAGAGCCCCGCACAAACGGCTGCATCTTGGGAATCAGGCCGTGACGATGCAGCCGCATTTGGCTTCATTGATAAAGACCAGCTAGACGCATACGTTGCAAACGGTGGTAAGCGCAGCGATTGGGATGTTGAGTTCGCTCAAAACCGCGCTGAAGACGGCACTTTGCTTGGCTATTCATTGCTGCAAGAGTCCGTTGACCAAGCAAGCTACATGTACAGCGATAACAAGTACCTAGCAGAAATGGCTGACATTCTAGGTAAAGACGCAGAAGCGAAAGAGTTCCGTGAAAAAGCAGAACACCTATCGAACTACATCAACACCTGTATGTTCGACGAAGGCACTAACTTCTTCTATGACATTCGTATTGAAGACAAGCCTTTAGCCAATGGCTGCGCAGGCAAACCGATTGTCGAGCGTGGTAAAGGCCCTGAGGGTTGGTCACCACTGTTCAACGGTGCAGCAACACAAGCTCACGCTGATGCCGTGGTCTCTGTGATGAAAGATACCTCAGAGTTCAACACCTACGTTCCACTGGGCACAGCAGCGCTTTCTAGCCCAGCATTTGGCCCAGATATTTACTGGCGTGGACGTGTATGGGTAGACCAGTTCTACTTCGGCCTAAAAGGTATGGACAGCTACGGCTACCGTGACGATGCGATTGAAATGGCAGGCGCATTCTTCGACCACGCCGATGGCTTGGTACAAGACGGTCCTATCCGTGAGAACTACAACCCGCTAAACGGTGAACAACAAGGTGCTCCAAACTTCTCTTGGAGTGCTGCCCACCTATACATGTTATACAACGATTTCTTTACTGACGCAGAGTAAGTAAAAACCTATACCTGTCTTCTGAAATTCAATGAAAATCTAACCTCATAAATTTCAGACTTTGGCACTCAGTTTCTCGCTGAGTGCCTTTTTTATACCTGAAGCAAATAATCTAAAAAAAAGTATTTAGACTATTTGGCCTACTATGATCCTTTTACTCTATTCGCTGCACATTAGCCTATATCACCACAATGGAAGCGCACCTGATAATGGTAATGCTCTTTCAATAATTTAAATTCATCATGGACACTTGGCGTCCACGAGTCATCACCGCCAACCCCCATATGGAAGCCATCCACATAAACAAACAGCTGTTCTTGTTCGGTTAAGTCACAAGTATGTTTTGCCTTCTGTAGCTGCTGTAACCCCAAACGACTGACTGAGAAATGGAAGTCTCCTTGCAATTCGAATGCGCCCACTTTTGCCTCACGAACATCACAACGCAAGCCGCAATCAGATGGGAAAATATAAGGGGTATGCATTTGTTCAATACTTTGCTGATATAGCCCCATATGTGCGGACATCTTTCGATCTGGGTAGTTTTCGTGTGGCCCACGACCAAACCATTCCACCCCATCAGGCACATGCTTCAAAGCAAACTCAAATCCGACTCGTGGCAGAGACGGCAAGCCTTTCGCCGCTTGAACATCCACATCTAATTTGACCTCACCATCGGCAAATAATTGGTATTGCCAAGTCGACAACAAACGAACCTGATCTTCCACCGTGTGGGCAATTCTTGCAGTCACCGACACCCTATTTTTCTGAGTGATGGATGAAAATTCGATGCACTCTGGAGTGAGCCTATCTAACCTCATAGCCTGCCAGCGTGCGATCCATGAATTGGGGTCTACACGGTTTGCTTCACTGACACCGATATCGTTGTCTAATGGTGCGCGATAAAAGTTATCTCGAAGGCCACTAGCAAGCTGTTCCACCCCTTTGATTTTCCAGCTTTCTAATGTCCCAGACAATCTGTCGAACTCTACTTGATAAGCATCACCAATCACCGTCAGCAGCGTGTCGGTTTCAGTCACTTTCGGTGGAAATTGAGAGAGGTTAGCATCCAACATCAATTGTGGTTGAGTAGGTAAGCTAAGCTGTTCAATCGCCGTCACATGACCTTTATCCGCCCATGCAGTATTGGTGTTTAATACCACTTCGAGATTAAGGTAATTAAGCGCGTTGGCCGTATGAGGAATCGTCACACCATTGAGCTCTATCTGAACACTCTCGCCCGCACCAACCATCAATTCGATACAACCATCGCTCATTACTACACCATTCTGAGTAACCGTCCAATTCAACGTTTCAATGCTGCTGGTCACAAATAAATATTCGCTGTGCACCTCTATCACCAGAGGCGAAGTCGAAACCAGTCTAAACTGGTAAAACTGCTGTGCTTTTTTCACTTCCTGAAGCGTTGGATGTACCGTTCTGTCTGGGAACACCAAACCATTAATGCAGAACTGGCGATCATTAATCTCGTCGCCGAAATCACCACCATAGCCCCAATATTGTTTGCCGCTCGAATCGGTTTTGGTGATCCCTTGATCTACCCAATCCCAGATAAATCCGCCCTGTAATCTTGGGCTGTCTCTAAACGCTTGCCAATATTTATCAAAGCTACCCAGACTGTTCCCCATTGCATGGGCGTACTCACAGAGAATAAGAGGACGATGCTCGTTTGGTAGAGCGATAGCTTTACGAATACCCACGCGAGGTGTCACCTCAGGTTGACTCTCAACCACAGGTAAATCCCAATCAACGCGCGCATACATAGGACATAAAATATCGGTCGCTGCTGTATCTGCCCCGCCACCTTCATACTGAACCAGACGTGTTGGATCAGTTTGTTTCACCCATTGATACATCGCATGGTGATTACGACCAATACCCGATTCATTACCCAGCGACCAAATGATCACGCTGGCGTGGTTTTTATCGCGCTCAACCAGCCTTGTCATTCGGCTCATGTACGCATTCAACCATGACGCATCATCGGATAAACGGCACATCGGAAATTGACCATGAGTTTCCACATTCGCTTCATCAACCAGATACAGACCATACTCATCACATAATTCATACCACAATGGATGATTCGGATAATGAGCGGTTCTAACGGCATTGAAGTTATTTTGTTTGAGCAGTTTGATGTCTTGAATCATCCCCTCTCGAGTCATGGTGTGACCCAATTCAGGGTGATGTTCATGGCGATTGACACCACGCATCAGCAATGGCTTTCCGTTAACTTTTAGCAAACTATCGGTAATTTCAACACTTCGAAAGCCGACATCGTAAGCCTCACAATCGACAAGCTCATCATGTTCATTGAGCAATGACACCACACAGCGATATAAGTAGGGTGACTCGGCACTCCACTTGTTCGGGTTCACCACTGAAATGCTGTGTTCTGCGACTTCAGACCACGGCCCTTTTTCATCAACATAACGCTCACCAAAACCCACGATTTGAGGTTCGCAAGCCAACTGTCCTTGAGTATCATAAAGTTCAGCTTTCAGCTTATAGCAGCTTTCTACATCATTGCTGTGCTTGGTTATTTGCGTAGAAATATTTAAAACTGCATCGCGATAGCAAGCATCTAGCTGAGTCTCAATGCCAACATCCTCGATTGCGACCTTGGGTTTTCTCAATAAAGTCACATCACGGAATATGCCGCTGAGCCACCACATGTCTTGGTCTTCAAGGTAAGAACCATCAGACCAACGCAGCACCATCACTACCAGCACGTTCTCGCCCACTTGCAAGTATTCAGACACGTCAAATTCAGCCGGTAATCGACTGTCTTGCGAATAGCCAACCCACTTGCCGTTGCACCACAAATAAAAAGCAGAATTCACGCCGTCGAAGGTCAGCCTATGGGTATCTAATAACTCCGGTTCCGTGCAGTTAAAACGCGTTCGGTAGAGCCCTGTTGGATTATCGCTAGGGACGAAGGGAGGGTTATCAGCGAAAGGATATTTCACATTGGTATAGATCGGTTTATCAAAGCCTTGCATCTGCCAGTTGCTTGGCACTGAAATCGACTTCCATGAAGAATCATCAAAATGTTCCGATACTACCTCTTCGCAAACCAACTCTGGTGAATCGAACAGCTGAAACTTCCAAGTCCCATTGAGAGACATAACACTCGACGAGCTCTTCGTCATAGCCTCAACCAACGAGGTGTAACTATTTAAAGGAGCATGAGCCTCAACAACATTATGATGGGTGATGTGTTGATTTTCCCACTCACGGGCAGAGATGATTTGAGAGAAAGTTCTCATGACGTGTTCCTTACCAAAAGCCGTTTAACGTGAACCATTGCAAGTGATGCTCAGCGCCTCATTGCGTTCAAACATTACGAACGCCAACTAAACAGCTCTTGCAATAATCCCTTAAGAGAAGAAAAAAAGCCGCAGCCAGAACAGCTGCGGCTATTGAAATATTACTTAAAGGTACGCTTGCTCACTTTATCGAGTTTTTTCAAGATTTTATCGATTCGTTCAGGGTGAACCATAAACTCTTGGAAGCCTTTCATGCCTTCTTTGGCCATCGCAGGATCAGTGTCTCGGTCATAGAATTGAGCCGTACCATCACTGGATGCCAACATCGCGACGCCTTTGTCTAAGAACGGGTCAGACTTCGCTTTAGCTTTGTTGTTGGTTGGAATCTGTAACAGCATCTCATTGATCAGCTGCTGGTTTTCAGCGCGAGCAACAAACTCTAAGAACTTACGAGCATCTTCTTTGTTTTTCGCTTTTGAAGGTATGTGCAGCGTATCCATTGGTGCATCTTCAGACATAGGAACACTTGGGTCGATCACCGGGAACTGGAAGAAATCCATCTTGCCATCCAACTCAGCTGGGAAGTTAGGCGTGATGAAGTTACCCATCAGGTACATCGCCGCTTTACCGTTGTACAAGAAAGGTTGAGCTTCTTGCCATGAATAAGACGCGTGGTTTTCTAGGAAATAACCAGGTTCAACTAACTCCGCCCAATTAGCGAAGGTTTTCTTCACTCGCTCATCAGAGTAAGGCACCTGGCCTTCCATTAACTGAATATGAAAATCCAAGCCGTTAGTACGCATGTTGATGTAATCAAACCAACCTGCGGCGGTCCAAAGATACTTGGTACCAATAGCAAACGGCGCTACACCATTTTCTTTAAGTGTTGCAGACGCAGATTTCAAATCATCCCACGTTTTCGGCTCCGCAATTCCATATTGCTCAAAGATGTCTTTGCGGTAGTAGATACCCCATTGATAATACGTGTACGGCACACCAAACTGCTTACCTTGTACTGTCATCGCAGGCGCGGCAGCCGCAAAGTCTTGCTTCATGTTGTTGTCAGCCCAAATATCACTGACATCCTCAAACAGGCCACGGTCAACAAAGGCTTTCATTCGGTTACCCGCATACCAAAAAACCACATCCGGCGGCGAAGTGACCAGCCAATTACGAATCGTTGTTTTATACGACTCGTGATCGTACAAGTTGTACTTCACCGTAATATCTGGGTTTTCTTTTTCAAAGCGGTTAATGATCTCGCCCCACGCCTCTTTTGGCGCAGGATCAGAAGCATCAGAGTTGATAACGAGTGTTCCTGCAAACGATGTTGCAGACATGGAGGCAGCGAGCACTGCACTGGCAGCGATATGTTTCACGTATTTCATATTGAGGTCCTTGTTATGGAGCTAAGCTCTCTAAGTCCAATTCTTATTGTTTTATCTCGTAGGGTTGTTCGTGTTTTAGTTTCTCTTCAATGATTCATCCATTCGGGATGTCGGTAGCAATAACGACTTAAAGCCTTCGCTATTGCTAGATTCGTGTATCGATTCTTATCTCGTGATTTACCCTTTGGTCGCACCTAATGTTAGGCCTGCGATAAAGTGCTTTTGCATGGTAAAGAACAGCACTACCGGTGGGATAGCCGCGACCACGGCACCCGCTGACATAAACTGCCAAGACGCCAGCCATTGGCCTTGAAGTGAGCTCAGACCCGCAGTCACAGGACGAACATCATCACTCTGAACCAGTACTAGAGCCCAGAAGAAATCGTTCCAAATAAAGGTAAACACCAATACGGCTAACGCCGCTAAAGCAGGGCGAACCAGAGGGAGTACGACATGCCAGAATATTTTCCATTCACTCACCCCTTCAACACGCGCCGCTTCGATCAGGGCATCAGGGATCCCGACAATAAAGTTACGCATGAACAAGGTACAAAAACCGGCTTGGAAAGCGATATGGAAAAAAATCAATGCCCAGTGAGTGTCGTATAGACCGAGTCCAATCGTTAAATCACGAACTGGAATCATCAGAATTTGGAACGGAACAAAGTTACCCGCGATGAACATCGCAAAAATCCACACATTGGCTTTGAAGTTGTATTTAGCCAAGGCATAACCAGCCAGTGTCGACAACGCCACGGCACCAGCAACCGCTGGCAATGTGATGATTAAGCTATTGATGAGGTACTGCCCCATCGACGTCGAGGTAAATACTTGGGTGTAGTTTTCAATGAACTGAATCTCACTAGGCCAGCCCCAGTAGTTACCTTTGTTGATGTCTTCCATCGAACGAATTGAAGTCATCATTACGGCGATAAGTGGTAATAACCACATCACAATGGAAATAGGCAGTGCGACTCGGTAGCTAATGTTGGTAAAGCGACCTGCTTTTTGAATTGGTTGTGGATACATTATTTTTCACTCCTTAACATACGCCACAAGAAGTAAGCGATATAGATATCCATAATCAGGAACAACACAACGGAAACCGCCGCGCCATAACCCATTCGATAGTTAAAGATAGACTCTTCATACATCTGGTACGCAAGTACTGTCGAGCTGCCCCAAGGGCCGCCTGCCGTCATGGTCGCCACTAGATCAAATGAACGCAGGGCACCAATTACGGTGACAACCACGGCGATAAAGGTTGCGGGTCTTAACTGTGGAAGCACCACATACCACAACATGCGCCACTTCTTTGCACCATCAAGTCGAGCCGCTTCTAACTGCTCAGGATCGAGGTTATTCAGCCCAGTTAAATATAAGATCATGCAATAAGAGATCTGAGGCCATAAGCCAGCAGCGATGATTCCGTAGGTCACATAGTCTTCATCAGCAAGTATCGAAATTGGCTCGAAGCCAAGCGACCCGAGTGCAATATTGAAAAGGCCAAAAGAGGGGTCATAGAACCAAGCAAATACGAGGCCTACCACCACTTGAGAAATAACGAATGGGAAGAAAAACAGAGATTTTACGATACGAATGCCTTTCACTTGTTGGTTGAGGAAAAGGGCAATCGCTAAGCCACACGGTGGCGCAAGCATAAAGAAGATCAACCAAAGAAAGTTATTCGTTAACGAAGTATAAAAAGCATCTGAGTCAAAAAGCTCACGATAGTTCTCAAGCCCCACCCACTCCTTTTCACCTAATCCATCCCACTCAAAGAAGCTCAGCCAAATACTGTCCAAGATGGGATAGATAACATAGAGAGAGAAGATAGCGATAGCTGGTGCCAAGAACAGCCAAGGCGAGACCTTGGAACTGATGCGCCTTTTCTTCTTCGCTGATGGGGTGCGATTTTCTGGGTATATCGTTTTCACAGATTGCTCCATTTCCCAAAATTCCTTGTATTAAAAGCTTGGTTTACTACTTGGTTAACTTCCATCTGAATTTATAAATCCCAATCAGTAGCTCAGCATTTATAATGATTACGTTCAAATATTAGGCTTATTGATAACATTACGCACAGTTATGTTTTATTTATGTAAACGTTTTCACAAAAATCAGTATAGATCGCGGGATTTATATGACGATGATCAATAAATCATGCGAGGCACCTAACAAATTTCTGATGAAAGCGTATGTTTTAAAGGCAAAGAGATGTAGTCCAACGAAGCAAGGAGAGAGCATGGCTGATATCAGCTTAAAAAAGGTCATCAAACGATATGGTGATATACAGACCATCCATGGTGTTGATCTAGAAATAAATAATGGCGAATTCGTCGTATTCGTTGGACCATCAGGTTGCGGAAAATCAACCCTCTTACGCTTAGTTGCTGGCTTAGAAGAAATCACTGAAGGCGAGATTCATATTGGAGACGATCTTGTTAACGATGTCGATCCTGCTGAGCGTGGTGTCGCTATGGTATTTCAATCCTACGCACTCTACCCACACATGACCGTGGAAGAAAACATGGGCTTTGGCCTCAAAATGAATGGCGTAGCGAAGGAAGTCGTTGAAAAGCAAGTCACCAGTGCGGCAAAAACACTCCAATTAGAGCCTTTATTGAAGCGTAAACCGAAAGAACTGTCAGGTGGGCAGCGTCAACGTGTCGCTATCGGTCGAGCAATAGTTCGTAACCCTCGCGTATTCTTATTCGATGAACCGCTCTCGAACCTCGATGCTGAACTTCGTGTCGATATGCGCTTACAAATCGCCAAATTGCACCAAGATCTGCAAAATACCATGATTTACGTCACGCACGATCAAGTCGAAGCCATGACGCTTGCAGACAAGATCGTGGTATTGAGAGATGGTCGTGTTGAACAAGTCGGTTCTCCACTCGATCTATACCACTCTCCACAAAATGAATTTGTGGCTGGCTTTATTGGCTCACCGAAAATGAATTTCTTACCGTGTGTTGTTAACAGCACCTCAGAAACGCACGCCCAACTCGCCGTTAACGGTGTCAGCCAAATCACCCTTCCCTTACCAAGCGATGGATTAAAAGAGGGACAAAGTATCACGCTGGGCATTCGACCTGAACATTTAGAGATTAACAGTGGCTCTGATATCACCATTGAATTTCAAAGTGAAGTGGTCGAGCGACTAGGGAACAGCACTTATATGTTTGGCCAGTCTTGTGGCGTGGATAGCTTTAAGGTGCACCTACCAGGAGACCAAGAGGTCACTCGATACCAATCACTTGAGCTGAGTTTCTCCTCAAAAGATTGCCACCTATTCGATGATCGAGGGCAACGAATTAACTAGACTTTAAAACGGTAGAGCTAGCTCGATGTCGCTAGCTTTGCCACTTTTCAAACTCACTTTCCGGTCGTTTCAAGCAATCACTTGCTTCCATTCTGATCCTCTTAATAGCTTATGAAATCTTACTCAAAAATTTCATCACTCTCACTGAAATATTGGGTTCTGAAGACTTATTCGAATTTTATTTATCCTTATTAGCCTTCCGGACATTAATTTGATAGTCGTTTACTAAATAATAGCTAAACTATAGTGTCGCCTACCCCTTTTTTGAGAAAACCTAAATGCCTAATGCTGATTCCACCCTAAACAAACGTATGGGAATCGTTGCGCTCACCTGGCCAATTTTTATCGAAGTTCTTTTAAGAACCGCACTCAACACCAGTGATGTATTCATGTTATCGGGATACTCGGACAAAGCCGTGTCTGCCGTTGGTGTTATTTCTCAGATATCCTTTTTCCTGATCATTGTCTCGACCATGGTCAGCAGTGGTACGGGTATTCTAATCGCGCAATACAATGGTGCTTCCCGCACTCAAGAGAGCGCTCACGTGGGTGTAGCAAGTATCATTCTGGCCATTATTGCCGGTGTGCTACTGAGTGTGATTGCCGTTCTTGTTGCTGAATATTTTATCCCGCTTTATCAACTCGAACCTCAAGTCGAACAGTACGCGCAAGAATACCTGTTCATCAGTGGTGCTCTCACCTTCAATGTAACCATAGGTGTGGTTCTCACCACTATTTTGCGCAGTCATGGCTATTCAAAGTCACCGATGGTGATCAATATGATTGCAGGTGTCATCAACGTATTCGGTAACTACTGTGCCTTATATCAACCTTTTGGTTTGCCTGTATACGGCGTGCAAGGGGTTGCGACCGCGACCGTCATTAGCCAAGTAATCGGAATGTTGATCTTGATTGGTGTGGTCAGAAGCAAAGGGATTTATCTACCAGTGAAGCAGTTTAAATCTGTGCCGAAAGCCATCTATCAAAAAATCATGAAGATCGGCTCGATGAACGCTGGAGAAGTGCTCTCTTATAACATGGCTCAGATCAGCATTACCTTCTTTGTAGTGCAGATGGGTACGTCTTCACTGGCTGCGTTTACTTACGCACAAAACATCGCTCGCCTCTCTTTTGCGTTTGCACTGGCAATTGGTCAAGGCAGCCAAATCCAAACAGGCTATTACATTGGTAAGGGTTGGATCGACGAGATTACCAAGCGCGTGCAACGTTACTTTGTGGTTGGCTTTATCGCGTCAACCGCGATCACCTGCATGGTGTATGTGTTCCGTTTCGAAATTCTCGATCTGTTCACGCAAGATCCAGAGATCATTGCGCTAACGGCGGCACTGATTGCAGGTTCCATCATTCTTGAAGCTGGACGAGTATTTAACCTTATCTTTATCTCTTGTCTAAAGGCTGCTGGCGACATTAAATTCCCGATCAAAATGGGCATTCTCAGCATGTGGGGCATTGGGGTTGCCATGAGCTATTTGCTTGGCGTGCATTGGGGTTATGGCGTATTGGGTGCTTGGATGGCAATCGCGATGGACGAGTGGTTCCGTGGAATCATCATGGCCTATCGCTGGCGAGCTAAGAAATGGACTCGATTCTCTTTTTAGACTTTTTAGCCTTCCATTTATCTTCACAAGATCGAAAAACGCCGCTCCTATTTCCAAAGAGCGGCGTTTTCGTTTTTAATTACCCGAACTCATCTACGCGGTCGCAAGTGCTTTCTTTCGCTTTGCTAGTCGTCCAAAAATACCGAGCAACATAACAATGCCACACACGCCATAAACTTGCATGATGGTTGGATCGTCCGATACAAAACCCACATCCGAGAACATAACGTAAGCACCAAGCACCATGTAAAGAATAATAGCCGAAGCCTCGAAACGGAACTCCCAAGGTGTCACATCAATATTCTCATTGACTGGCATCACGTACTCAGACTCACGCGGCATAAAGTAACCAATGATGAACATCAACGCGGTACATACCACGAACAGAATCGCTAATTGATGTAGGAAGTGAATCGGAGTTTTGAACACCAACTGCATTGCAGCGTAAGAACTTACAAACACCACCAACGCCACTTTCGCCGCTACAGCTGGTACACGTTTAGAGATATAGCCGACAAACACGATAGTGAAGATTGGCACACTGAAGAAACCTGCCACCATTTGTAGATATTGGAACAAACCTTCTGGTGCGTACATGATGAATGGTGCGATACATACCGAGATAATCGCAATCACGACACCAAAAATACGCCCTTTACCCACTAGCTCTTCATCGGTTTTACCTTGTCCGAATAGCGGCTTATACACGTTCAATGCAAACAGAGTCGTTGAGCTGTTCAACACACCATTAAAGGTACTCAAAATCGCACCAAACATCACCGCAACGAAGAAGCCCACTAGCGGCTTAGGCAAAACTTCATTAACTAAACGGGTGTACATGGTGTCTGGATTACCCGCATCAGCGCCAAACATATGGAAAGCAATGATACCCGGAATGATCAAAAACAGCGGAGAGATGACCTTAATCGCACCGGCAAGGATTACACCTTTCTGACCTTCTTTCAGGTTCTTAGCACCCAATGCGCGTTGAATGATAGATTGGTCAGTACCCCAGTAATACAAGTTCACCAAAAGCAGACCTGTGAACAATGTTGAGAACGGCAGTGGATCGGTTTCTGTACCCACCGATTGGAGCTTCTCTGGCGCGGCATAAAGCAGAATATCTAAGCCAGCACCGAAACTCCCCTCGCCCAACACCATTAAACCAAATACAGGGATCATCATGCCGCCGACAATCAAGCCTACACCATTAATGGTATCTGCAATTACAACCGCCTTTAGGCCACCATAAATCGCGTAAAAGAAGCCAAGTAGACCAATCGTCGCCGAAATCAGTGCAATTGAACTAAACTCTGAAATATTTAGCAGGGCCTGAACATCGAAGATTTCACCCAAAACAACAGCGCCCGCGTAAAGTGTGGTAGGCAAAATGTTGATCACGTATTGGCACAAGAAAAGTAACGTCACAAACTTCTTCACCGACATGTCGTAGCGGCTCTCTAAGAAATCAGGAATGGTGGTGATACCTTGTTTCAAATAACGAGGAACTAACATTAAAGCAATAATCACCAAGGTGACACCAGAAGCCACTTCCCAACCCATGACACTCATGTTGTGGGTGTAAGATTGTGCGCTCATGCCCACGAAACTGGTGGCACTCAAGTTCGTTAAGATAAGTGAGCTGGCAATTAAGCCACCGGTTAAGCTTCTTCCGCCAAGAAAGAAACCATCTTGTGAGGTGTTTTTGTCATTTTTCACTTTGTTGTAGGTAAACGCGACTACAAACCCAGTAAATAACAAAAATGACAACAGAACGGTAATAGACATTTTGTTTTCCTTAAGTTGAGTTATTGCGGCAGCAATACCTCGCTGCCGATTATAATTTTTATATTTAGATTTTTATTTGTAGGGGTACTCAGAGTCAGAGATTCACATCTTTTTTAGATGCACAATCAAGGCAGACTCTGGGTCGAGAATAGGTAAGGTCAATCCAATCTCTTTGAGGTTATCGCCGCTTAAAGTCAGAGTTTTATCTAACCATTGAGGGCGTTGCTTCATGAGTTGGAAACTGGTTTGTGGCATCTCCACTAACTTCACTTGATACAGCGCACTGTCTTCCACGCAGCTAATACGAAGTGGTGATGGCAGAGCGTATTCAGGCATGGCCAACTGACACACGGTGATCAGCATTTCATCATCATTCTGCACCCCATAGATGTTCTGGTTTTTGTCCGCGGGATCCATGCGGAAACTACGACCTGAGTGCAAAATATGGCGGAACTGCTTATGCAGAGAGATGTAGTGAGAGAAAGCTTGCTTCTCTTGTTGCGACTCTTTAACCGGGTCAAGTTCAACGCCCATGTGCCCCATCAAAGCGGTGACACCACGCATATTGATACTGTGACGACGATTGGTTGAATGGCACTCAGCAGGGCCAATGTGCGCACCCATAACTTCTGGTGGGAAGAAGTAGCTCATGCCTTTTTGAATGGCTTGTCGTTCCAATGCATCGTTACAATCGGATGCCCAGAATCGATGTGTTCTTTTAAGGATTTCAAAATCAATGCGACCACCGCCTGATGAGCAAGATTCAATCTCGACCTTAGGGTGTGCTTGATTCAGTTGATCAACGAGACGATACAAGGCTTCAGTTTGACCATGCACCGCCGCCTTACCTTGGTGGCCCGGCTGAACTAATTCACGATTCATGTCCCACTTTAAGTAGCCGATATTGTACGTAGTCAGAAGCGTATCAAGGCGAGAGAACAAGTAGTCAAAGCACGCTTCATTCTGCAAGTCTAAAACATACTGCCAACGACCAGACGGTTGATGATAACCTTGCAAACCAAGCACCCAATCAGGATGGTTACGGTATAGGTTTGAGTCTTGGCTGACCATCTCAGGTTCAACCCACAACCCGAACTCCATCCCCTGTTGGTTAACGTGTTCAATCACAGGTTCTAAGCCATTTGGGTATTTCACTTCATCGAGATACCAATCGCCTAAGGCCGTTCGTTCGCCATCACGACCAATAAACCAACCATCATCAATAATGAATCGTTCAACACCCATTGCGCCGGCTTCGGTTGCCATCTGCATGATGTATTCCGGTTTATGGTCGAAGTAGATGCCCTCCCAAGTATTTAAGTGCACAGGGCGAGGTTTATCGGTAGGGAATTGAATAATGTTGTCACGAACAAACTGCTGAAAACGTTGAGCAATACCGTTCAAACCAGAGTTGCTGTAACAGCCATAGAGCCAAGGTGTCTGGTAAGTAGCCTCTGGTTCTAGAATCGATTCACCCGCTAACAATAACTCTCCCGCTTGTACAAAGCGGCGGCCATCACTGCGAACATCAGCACGCATTTGGTGGTTACCACTCCAACCTAAATGGAAGCCCCACACCAAACCATTCTGTTCTGAGAAACCTTGCGTTCCTGCAAACATGCCAGGGAAGTTTTCATGTGAAGTACGGCCGCGACGGTTCTCTTGCATGAAGCCACCATGCTCAAAACGCTGACGTTGCGTTTGGAACTCATGACACCAACGACCATGGAACGTCATCAATTCATTGGCGTGGTTTGGCAGCGGCAACGTTGATGACAGCTTATTTAAATAGTATTTACTGCCCCCTTTGTTGGTTACTGTGATGCGCTTTTGAACCACATCCGATTGGTAATCAAGCTTAATTTCGACGGTCAGTTCAAGCTTGGCTACCGTGTCTTCTAGAACAAAAGTGGCTTGCTGAACCTGAGCTTCCACGCGGACGGTATTAAAAACGGGTGCCCAATCAAAACCATCACGATGCCCTTCTATTCCCGGCGCATTAAAATGACCGCTACCCAATTCAGGACAAAGAGAAAGCGGTACATCGACATCAAGGCGCGCTTGAGAAATCGGCCTCTCGGTTGATAACAGCAGATCTTCATCAATGCTGGCGATCTTCGCCCCCCAATGCAGGATCTCTGGAACACGCCCTGATTTGATGATCAAACTGTGGTTTTTACTTGTTAGATGAATAAACTCGCTCATAGCCAATCTCATATTGTTTTCGTAAACATAATTTGAGATTAATAGTGAGCCTAGAGATTATAATTAGTACTAATTCGAACAAATAACGTGATCTAAAATCAGTTATTCCTTATCAAAATTTGCACAAGATCGACTGTTTTCGGAAACATAAATAGTGTTTCAAATGACATTTATTTGAAGGTGTACAAGGTTTATTTCATCAAGATTGGTTAGGCTTATTTCATTGTCAAAGTCTGATGGGCAGAATAATGAGTGTCACCTTTAAAGATGTCGCAAAGCTAGCGGGTGTCTCTACCCAAACCGTTTCTCGAGTGACAAATGGTTCAGAGAGCGTCGCCGAATTAACGCGTAACAAGGTTAATGCGGCCATTAAGCAGTTGGGGTATGTGCCAAACAAGGGCGCGCAAATGCTCAGCCGAGCTAAGTCCACCAGCGTTGGGTTGGTGACTCTCGATATGGCATTGCATGGTGCAGCGATGATCGCCAATGGTGTGCGAATGCAGGCTCATGACATGAATTATGGTGTCGCTTTCTCTGTTGTGTCAGAGCCCAACCTCACTAACACACGTGGAGCTATCCGTGAATTGATGGCTCAACAGGTCGACAGCATCATTCTGAATGTACCGTTAAAAAGTGCCGATGCAGAGTTATTAGTCGAACAGTACCAACACTTAAATCTTATCTTCATTGATGTCCCTTCTAACAGCCAAGTGAACTATGTTTGCGGTGATCACGCAGAAGGAGCAAAACTGGCTGCTCAACATCTGATAGAGAGTGGGCGAACTAACTACCTGTTGATCACAGGTCCGAATGAATCCAGTGCATCACGGATTCGTCACCAGAGTTGGTTAGCAGCGTTATCAGATGCCGATTGCAAAGTGCAATATCAATACCAAGGAAATTGGCAAGCTGAAAGTGGTTACCTTGGTGTTCGCGAAGCTGTCGCCAAGCAAGCCGTATTTGATGCTGTGTTGGTGGCAAGCGATCAGATGGCATTAGGCGTATTACGCGCACTGCAAGAACTGCAGATCCCTGTGCCTGACAAGGTCGCAGTCGTCGGTTTTGATGGCATCGAAGACAGCGCTTTCTTTAACCCACCATTGACCACCATCAAGCAAGACTTCACGACCATCGGTCGACAAGCTGTGGTACTTGCGGAGAAGCTCAACGCTAATTCACAAGATGCTTTGCTACAACACTATATCGAAACTACATTACTCCCAAGAGAAAGCAGCCAACCTAAGGTGACTGCTCATTATGAGAAACAAGAGATAGAACAACTGCTGAAAAGAATTCAGACCCTTTTGCCAGAATCGACATAAAAGAAAAAGCGCTAGGGGGAGCTAGCGCTTTAAGACCAACTAAGTCCGTTTAGCCTGGTAGTTTTTTAAGCTATATCATGAGGATATAACCAATTTTTTTACTTAGGTAAATCAAAAAGCCTATTCTTTACGACTGCCTTGAGTCGTAAATTAAGTATAGTCGGGTTCTTATAATAAACCGGATTTTTCTAAAATTAATTCATATGAATTTGACGATTAACCGACACAATAAACTATTCGGAAATCACAGATGAGATCGCATTAGTAATCAACTTTCTAAGTAGTTTATTTTTATCATCTAAATGCTTTGCCTTTCTATAAACAAGCTGGATATCAAAATCTGGAACATCAATAGGTGGCTTCACAGCTAGTAAGGTTTCTTCACTATCAATATCCTTGCGCGCGACTAGCTTGGGGACAATACACAATAGTTCTCTGCCACGAATGAGTCGTTTAACAGTTAAAAAGTTACTGGAAGATATCGCGACTTTCCGGCTTAAGCCGAGTTCACCTAAACGAGTGTCCACTCCCGTCTTTAAAGCCCCTGCAGGGGAAACAAGCGCGTGCTCGACAGCAACAAATTGTTCTAGCGACATCGGCTCCTCAATAGATAGAACCGATTGATCAAGTAAACAAACATGTTGCTCCGTATACAAATGCTTTGTTCGATATTGCTTTGGTACCTCACCAAAGCTGCCTATCGTCATATCAAGCTTGGCATCGTCAAAGACTTGCTGATAGTTAGATCGATTTACGTTGAACAACGCAATTTGAGAATCAGGAGAGGACTGTTTAATGAGATCAAACAACACTGGAGCAAACATCTGCTCGGCATAATCGGTAAGACCAATCTTCCAACTGCCTTTGTAAGTTGTTGCATCAAATGATTTAGAGAGTAGTACTTCAGATTGAATGGTATTGAGCAAGGCATCGACAGTACTGGATAATTCAATCGCTCTATCCGTTGCTTCCATCTTGCTACCTACCCGCTCAAACAGAGGATCATCAAACAACTTTCGAAGTCGTTGAAGGCTATGACTCATTGCAGACTGACTGACATAACAGCGCTCAGCCGCTTTACTTACACTGTTCGTTTTGTATAACGCTTGCAGAGCTATCAATAAGTTAAGATCGATACCTTTCCAGTTAAAATCAGCCATCCAGAAGAACCTATTTCATTAATAGTTATAATTAAAACAATTAATTTGAATCATAGTGCAAGTCACCATAAATTACGCTAAACATTTATCTGGAATCGATCATGCTTTCAATTTTTAAAACATTTTTCTGGCTTGGCTGGATTAGCTTTGGTGGGCCAGCTGCGCACATTGGCTACTTCCGTAAAACCTTTGTTGAGAAGCTTAATTGGCTATCTGATGAAGAGTACGGGCAAATTGTCGCGCTTAGTCAATTTCTACCCGGCCCAGGTTCAAGCCAAGTTGGCTTCGCGGTTGGTTACAAAAAAGGTGGCTTAACCGGTGCGATTGCCGCATTTGTAGGCTTCACCTCCCCTTCTGTCATCCTAATGTTGATATTGGCCTTAGTGAGCAATCAGTTGTTGGAAGCACCGCTTTTCATTTCTATCATCCACGGACTTAAGCTACTCGCGGTCGTGGTTGTGGCTGACGCCACTTTCGGCATGTACAAAAACTTTTGCCAATCAAAGATAGCAACAGCACTGTGTGTGATCACCGCGATTGTTCTGCTTTTAATTCCTGGGATCTGGCCTCAGGTATTAGTTCTATTGTTTGCTGCTATGGTTGGCAGTAAGTTCTTAACCTCACACGAATTAAAAACAGTACCTTCGACGCACAAGATATCGTTAACACCACTCGTGATTTTCGTTGCTTTACTGGTTGGTCTGCCTCTATTCAGTGCTTACTCTCAAGGCATTGAAGTATTTGGCTTGTTCTACCAAGCAGGTAGCTTAGTATTCGGTGGAGGCCACGTGGTACTTCCGTTGCTACAAAATGGTATTGGTGACCAACTGTCTCAAGATGCCTTCCTAACAGGTTATGCAGCAGCACAGGCAGTACCAGGGCCTATGTTTACACTTGCTACTTACTTAGGTTATGTATTGATGCCATCGGCACCGATCACTGGCGCACTACTCGCAACGATTGCTGTGTTCTTACCGGGCTTCTTATTACTACTGGGTGTACTGAAGAACTGGCAGGCGATTGCAAGCAAACCTTTAGTGGCAGGCGCTCTTACTGGTGTGAATGCGGCGGTAGTCGGGTTACTACTTGCGGCTCTGTATCAGCCAATCTTCACAAGTGCGGTGAGTGGCGGTTTAGACTTCGCTCTGATCATCATAGGTGTGTGGCTACTGAAAACGGTCAAGATGCCAATCGTAGGGCTTGTCGGCATGTTTATGCTATTCGGCGCTCTTACTGGCTTTGTTAACTAAAGATCTAACCGAAGCAAGAAGTTAGTGAATACCTAACTTCTTGCTTACGACTGAACGATAGGAGCCGTCGAACCTTTAACTAGCAGGCTTGATTCCATGGAAGTTAAAAAACAAATTGCAATCAATTAGCGGGATTGGGCTTAACGGCCAAAAAGAGTGTTTATTATCAGGGAGATAGTACTTTAAAAAGGCGATCAAATTATTGCAGGGATTAACATGTTCTCTCGCCATAATGTAATCGTAGTTCCACCCCTTTTTCACTCCAAGTTTTCTTGTCGTCATATAACGACCAACCTTCCATGCAATACCTGGGTCTGTAGGAATCAAAATGGACAAAGTGCCGCCCGGCTTTAATACCCTAAGCCATTCTTTAATCACAAGATGAGGCTCATAAAGGTGTTCCAATATATGTGTCGCAATAACACGATCAAAGCAGTTGCTTTCAAAGTCTAACGCTCGTGCATTCGTTACATTAAAAACGAGCTTGTCATAAGTACTGGTGTTACTGAGTTGCCTTTTTGCCACTTCAAGTGCGGCAGAATCGCCATCACTGACCGTATACTCGTCAAAACTATGCTGAACATGTCTCAAGTGTTCACCCGTTCCTGAACCCACTTCTAGCACCTTCGAGAAATGCTCTCTGTTACTGAAAGGCTTCTCACACGCTATATGACCCGCCCTCATCACATAGCCTGTTGTACTGCTTTCGTAGACTCGCTCGTCATATTCATCACTGAAACGGGACAAATAATCGAGCCACTCCTTGTCTTCATCCTTGTTTATTCTCATTCCTGAATCCTATTGAGATGGCTTGTGATCGTGACTTCTTAATATTGAAAGGATCCTCATCTCTCGTCTGCCGCGCGACACGTTGTCGAGTATCAAGCCGCAAAAGAAAGACATCACCGCGATAAGTGCAATTGAACTAGACAGAATAGCTGTTGGGACTCTTTCAACGAGCCCGGTATCAATAAAATCGATAATAACGGGAACCCCTAATCCCAATGAGATAAAGCAAAGCAACACCGACAAAGCACCGAAAAAAAACATCGGCTTTACGTCTCGTAGCAGGAACAAAATAAAGTTGAGGATTTTGATCCCATCACTCAATGTATTCAGCTTACTCGCCGTGCCTTCAGGCCTTGAGTGGTAATGAGTGGGTACTTCTTTGATCGACATATTATGGTGCAATGCATGCACGGTTAGTTCCGTCTCAATTTGAAAGCCATCACTGAAAATAGGAACCGTTTTTACAAACCGGCGACTCATCACTCGATAGCCAGAGAAAACATCATTCAATTGAGCATTGAACCCTTTATTTATCAGGGTCGAAAACATCTTATTACCCAAAATATGTCCTGCAGGATAAGCCTCGGAAGAGCGCTCTCGACTGCCAATGATCATATCGAGCTGTTCAGTAACCAGTTGTTCAATCAGTGTAGGGCTAATGGAGGCGTCGTAGGTATCATCACCATCAGCCATAATATAAATATCAGCATCAATATCTGAGAACATCCGTCGCACAACTTCACCTTTGCCCTGACGATACTCATGGCGAACAACAGCACCAGCTTGCAGCGCCTCTTCGACCGTGCCATCAGTAGAGTTATTGTCGTACACATAAACCGTCGCACTTGGTAGTGCACGTTGAAAGTCAGCCACCGTTTTTCCAACCGCTCCGGCTTCGTTATAACATGGGAGTAATATTGCTAATTTCTGTTTATTCATACTCACTCCTTACTTTAAAAACTCGGTAACCATCCGCAATTCCATCGTAGGTAACTTCTAGCCAAGCAGGAATATTATCCCCATGAAGCCTTCTAACTAAAGAATCATCGCCTCCAGAGTTCTTGAGGAGAGATAAGTGAGGGTCATTACCGATCAATATATAGTCAACCTTTTTATCTACTATTTTTTTTCTTGCCAGAAACATGTTCTCTTCTAACATCACTTCGATTAAAAATTGGTTGCCAACAATATTTCTATGATAAGGCGCTGCAATTATACTGTTGTTCGTTTTAGCTAATACAGGTGCGCCAGTTTCGATTCCAGAAAGGATAGTATGTGAATTGATACCGTTATCTTTTAATACATTAAAGATACTTGGTGACTTGTATTCATCATCAAAGGTAGTGGTAATTTCACCTGTTGGTGACAATGAAATAATAAAAAATGCTACAGATAATGGAGATCCAGAAAAGATAATGCTGACTTTTAACATTGTGAACCTGACATATTCAGATAGTTTAATAATAAAATAGGCTTGGAAAGGTGCAGCTAAAACAAAGCACAATCTTATTACTCTAACCTGCCAAAATATCGCAAGGGCTAGATTAAACATGAATATTAGATATAATATTGTACAGTGGTGATTTTTAATTCTGAAAACTGGGTATAGAATAGCGGGGACCAATAGTAATGTATAATTATCTACAGAAAAGAAACCCTTAATTGCTATGTAATCAACTACAGATTTGGCCTCGGTGACCTGATCTAGCCAATACAGCTTAAGTATCGGTGGATAATCTATCAAGAATGCACTGGTGAGTGATGGGTAGAGAACGGCTACAGGGACTAAACATAACAAACTAAGGGAAAGTAATAATATTAACTTTTGAGTCGAGCTCTGTTCTTGATTCGCCAATCGATTATATAAGTTAACAAAGGTCCATCCGCTAAAGAATAGAATAACAAGAATAAATGAGATCTCGTCATACTTGAAAACAAAGAACTCATCGTACGGTCTATTCAATAGGACAGTAAAAGTACCAAAAACTGCACAGGTCAAATATAACCTAGATACATAGCTAAACCACTCACGACGAAAAAAACAGAAATACACCGTATAAGAAACAAGGAATGCCATAAATAACAATATATTATCCATCCCCGTCCACAGAGATAGAGACATAAAAACGGCCTGAGCATACACTCGCCATGATTGTTTTAGGTTGCTGAACGTAATTGGTGTTACTGATAAGAAAAGTGTTGCTAAAACAAGTTGGATATTATGATGGTCAATAGAGCCAGGTAGGAAGTGTATGATAGCAGGAGAAAAAACTGCGAACATCATACTTACAAATCGATACTTCTCTCCAAAGTAATGTTCGCATAGATAAAAGCATGAGAGCGCATACAAGAATAAGTAGAGTAAAGGGACAATGGAAATTGAGATTGTATACGCAGTACTGTCATCAACCATAAATAGCAATGGGAAAGCCACTAAAGATAGTATTAGGTCAGGAAATCGAGACCAATGAATAATAATACCATCAGCGGCATTGAAGTTGGTCATCGGCTCTAGGTACCAATGGCCGTTCTTCATCCACTCTTGAAACTGAACAAAACGCATATAGTCGTCATTGTCATTCAAGTTGAGTATTGAAACGCTTTCCCACTTATAAATAAATATCACTGTGGCACAAACTAGCCAAAGACCAGAAATTACAATGATATCTTTATTAAAGCTTTCGCTTTTAGGCAATATGAATATCCTTTTCATTGAGCCAAAATCAAATCCCTATTACTCCATCTCTCTCACTTCCGCTAGTGCTCTGTTTAAGTTTTCATTAGCCACTTTATAGTAAGATGATTTTTTATTGATAGCTTGTTGTAAATAAGGAACTGCCTGATCGGGCTTTCCTTGTAATATCAAGAAGTAGCCGACATTATTTAACGCCTCCGGAGCGTCCATATGCCTCATGAATACGTTGGTTGCTTTTTTAATATCCCCAGACGCTAAATAAATAAGTGCCAGATTATTCTGAGCTTTTTCATTATTCGGATCCAACTCTAAAGCTGAACGCGTGTATTGATAGGCTTCCTTGTAGTTACCGTACATGTAGTGGGAGTAGCCCATATTCAACAAAGCTTTGACTGAACTTTTATCTATCGTCAGTGACTTTTTAAAGTACTCTTGTGCGATCTGATGCTTTCCGTCAACATCTTCCAGTACGCCAATCCCCATATAAGCTAGCGCTGGAGACATACTATCGACCTTCAAACTGGCCACTTCACTTTGGTTCAATGCTTGGTAATTCTGGATAGTTTCACTGCTTTTTAAACGAATTTGGTCTGAATTAATCGCTTTAAAGAAATAACTCCGCCCTTCATCTGTACGACGTTGTTTGGTGTATAGCACACCTAACTGTTCCAGCACTTCAGTGTGGGCAGGGTTAAAATCTAGCGCTGCAAGGTAAGCTTTCTCGGCCAACGCATAGTTACCGCGAGACGAATGTATTTGGCCAATAGTGAACAGAGTTTTATCGTGAAACTCTTTTTCAGGGAAAGACAAAGAGCGTATGTATTCATACAACGCCAAGTCTATATTGTTGTCTCGCAGAGCAATGTCACCGCGCATGATTGCTTCTTTTTCATTTAGCGGTGGATCATCACTAGTCAAACTATCGATTGGTTTACCCGAATACAATTCGGCATCAAATTGGTTGGTTGGTTCATCAGAAGATGCGCAACCAAGTAGCAAAAATGGCAATAATAGAAGAAGAAACTTATTGTATAAAATCATAAACTTGCTCCCGGCGCACTCAATGCGTCCATTACAATCAAGAGTCCAGGGCCAAGTGCGACAATGAAAAAACAAGGCCAAATAAATATCAACATGGGGAATAACATTTTAGTCGGTATTTTCGCCGCGATTTCTTCAGCGGCTTGCTGACGCTTATCTCTAAAATCTTCAGTATAGTCACGGAGCGTTTGCGCTAAGCTTCCGCCCATTCTCGATGCATGAGAAAGCAAAGAAACCAAACCTTCCAATTCGACTAAACCGGTTCGTTCGATAAGCTGCCTAAGTGCGTCAGGCATAGTGACACCCGCTTGAATTTTAGCAAATACCGTCTCTAGTTCATCCGCGAGTTCAGGCTGAGAGACATAGAGCTCTGATGCAACACGACCAAGAGCCGCATTAAAACCAAGCCCTGATTCAGTACATACAACAAGAAGATCTAATGCATCAGGAACACCGTTTCTGATTTTTTTCTGACGCTCTTTTTGTAGCTTAGATAGAATAATATTAGGTGTGAATGTACCAAGAAAAACACAGATCATGATGAGTAAATTATTGTACTCTCCGCCCAACGCTATGTAATAAACCATAAAAGCAGCGACGATACCTATCAAGCTAGATAGAACCTTCAACGCATAGAAAACCGATAATGAACTCTTTTCATGAAACCCGGCATGCATCAACTTTTCCGAGTAGGTTTCATTATCTTTTTTATTACCTTTACTTAAAAAAGGGCTTAATGATTCGAGCGTATTAGAGAAGTTATAAGGTTTCCTGCCAGTCGGAGATCCGTCTTCTGATATTTGTCTCAGTTTCTTATCCAAAGGAGAGCGAGCTCCTAAAAAAAGAAATCCAAGCGTTAGTGTTAACAAGACTGTTGTAAGCAAAATCATCGAATAGATAACCATCTGAGAGCTGACCCCAAAGTCTGCTAACATCTGCTTCCAAACTTCAATATTTAATAATTCCATAGGTTAAATCTCTATGCTGATGATCTTTTTAATCCACAAGGCTCCGATAGCCAAAAGAACTATACCGACACTCACCATAGAGAGACCACGTGGATCTGTGTAAAGTGGCTCGATGTATTCGGGACCAGCTACCCGCATAGCAAAAAACAAACCAAAGGGTGATAACGTTAAGATCCATGCTGACAACCGACTCTCAGCCGAGAGCGTTTTGACTTTCCTTTCCAGTTTAAAACGCGCTCTAAGTACTTCAGATACCTTTTGCAAATTCTCGGATAAGTTTCCCCCAGTCTCTTTCTGCAACATTACGGCGCTAGAAAAAGCTAGCATTGAAACGGTTGGGACTCGCTCTGCCATTTGTAAAATTGCCAAACGTAAGTCATAACCATAGTTGAGCAGGTTATAAGTGTTCTTAAACTCGGCACCTATAGGATCAGGAAGCTCTTCGCCAACCTCGTTAAATGATTGAACCAACGGTTGCCCGGCTTGCAATGCTCGTCGGATAACATCTAAAGCCTCGGGAAGCTGTTCCTCAAATCGAGCCATTCGGTAGGTCACTCGATTTTGCACAAATAGATAGGCGACAACCCAAACAAAAATGAATGCCGCGACACTAATGAACCATACTTGGTTGGTCATTATCGCTATCAATGTAAGCGACACACCACAAAGAGAAACTATGAGTAAAAAGCGGCTCAATGCTAATTTAAAGCCAGCTAGTTCCAACATTTTCTTTAAGCCAGCAAAATATGGAATGACGATTAACTTGCGGTCTACTGGAGATAAATCTTTGTTATAGTGTTCTTTTAGTAATGACAAACTCTCTGCATCGATATTACGTTGCGTCTCTTTCAAACGTCGAGACAACTCTTTGTGCTTCGCTTTTTTCCCTGCAGCAGGGAGCAACAAAGCTTGCGAAATAAAAAGCACCGCAATGAATAATAGACCTAATGAAACGCTTACATTGTCCATAATATATCCTTAGACTTTGGTCTCACTAAAGAGCTCGAAAGGCAGGTCGAGTCCACGTTTGACTAACTGGTCATGGTATTGAGGCACAACCCCCGTTGCTGTGAAATAACCGATAATATTGCCGTCTTCATCAATACCTTTACGCTGAAAACGGAATATTTCCGACATCGTAATCACCTCACCTTCCATGCCGTTGATCTCTTGGATACTCACCATACGACGCTTACCATCTTCTTGGCGTTCCATTTGAACAACAAGGTGGATAGCCGAAGCAATTTGAGCTCGTAAGTTTTTGGTTGATATGTTCCACCCTGCCATCGAGAACATATTCTCGACCCGACTCAAGGCATCACGGGGGGTATTCGCGTGAATGGTAGCCAGTGAACCATCATGACCGGTATTCATCGCTGCTAGCATGTCAACGGCTTCGCTACCACGCACCTCCCCAACCACGATTCGATCTGGTCGCATACGCAAGGTATTTTTAACCAATTCGCGCTGGCTGATTTCTCCCTTCCCTTCTAGGTTAGCAGGGCGGGTTTCGAGACGAATAACATGTGGTTGTTGCAGTTGTAATTCGGCCGAGTCTTCTATGGTAATAATTCTCTGGTCTCGCGGAATGAAACCAGAAAAGATATTCAGTGTGGTTGTTTTCCCTGACCCCGTCCCTCCTGAAATCAATATATTGAGCTCACCTTTCACAGCAGCCTCCACAAACTTAGCCATTTGAGGCGAGACTGAGTCGTAACCAATTAAGTTATCCATGGTCAAACGATCGACAGCAAAACGACGGATCGAAACGGAAGGGCCATCGAGTGCGAGAGGCGGGATAATCGCATTAACACGAGAACCATCAACTAAGCGGGCATCTACCATAGGTGATGCTTCATCAATCCGGCGACCAACCTGACTGACAATACGATCAATAATGTTTCTTAAGTGACGATCATCTAAAAACGTATACGGTGTTTTTTCTAATTTACCTCGGCGCTCAACGTAAACACTTTTAGGGCCGTTGACCAATATATCCGACACAGTTTGATCAGCTAATAAGGGCTCCAACGGCCCCAGACCAAAAACTTCATCTTCTATCTGTTTGATGACCCGCTTACGACCTTCTGCGCTGAGTGCATGACTACCATCATCAGCCATCAACTGAACGATAGCTTCATGCAAATCTAGCTTGGCGCGCTCTTTCTCCAAGCTAGAAAGTAACCCTAAGTCTAACGTTTCAAGCAACTGCTTGTGAAAGAAGTGTTTGATTGACAATTCTTGCTCCAGTACTTTGCGAGCCTCGTCAATCGCCTTCTCTTTTTCAACGCTCGCTTCTGTCCGAGAGTGACTGGACATCTCAACACTTGATAAACGTTCAACAGGATTGGCATCTTCTGAATCATGCGAAATCTGTTCTACTTTTTTTTCAAACTCTGGATTTACATTTTTTCGTTTAAAGAACATCACAATCCCTCGTGTTTACTTTTCGTCAACCCATTATGAAAACAACTTTTTCAGCCACCCTTTCTCTTCCTGCTCCGGTGGTGAAAGAACATGAGATAAGTCGATGATAGAGCGAGTAATAGAGCTTTTTTTTCTCGACTGAACTAACGGCTGCCCCAAATTGGCACTCTCTAGCGCGACTTTAAAATCATTTGGCATAAGGTGTATGTCGTGGTTGCCCACTGCTTGCTCAATGTCTTTCAACTTAATTGAATGTCGCTTTTCATAACGGTTGAGAATGACCTCTATTGAGTCACTTTGTAAGCCGTACTCAAATTTCAGAGATTTAATTAGTCTGCTTGTGTTTTTTACTGACACTAAGCTCTGTTGCAAAACCAAAAGTACTTTAGTCGCTGGTGATATTGCTGATGCAAATACGTGATCTAAGCCTCTAGATAGGTCAATGATCACATAAGGGTAGAAACGACGCAGAATTGGAAGTAATCTGCCAATTTTCTGAGCCTGCTCGAAATCATCAGCGTTATTTTCATGTTTAAAGCTTAGAACATGGAGACCTGATTCGTGTTTATTTACCAAAGAGCCCAAAGACATTTCATCCAAATCATTCGAACTGTTGATCGCATCAGAAACGCTATAAGTCGGTACTATGTTCAAATAGTCTGGAATCACGCCAAACTGAAGATCGATATCGAGTAAAAGAACTTCATTCGGATGTTGAGTGGCCATCTCAATGGCAGTATTTAACGCCAAGGTGGTTGCCCCCATCCCTCCTTTGGTATTCAAAAACAAGATAAACTCTCCGTAACTGGAGTTCTCAAGCTTTTCGGAAGCGGTTTTCTTCAATAATGGAAGTAAGTCCGATAGAGTCACATTATGAGACAGAAAATCTGAAGCCCCCAAGCGAAGTGCGATTTTTAATGATCCATTATCACTTTCATCACCGAGCACAACTAAAGACAAATCCTTGTCTTCTAAAGACAAATCATACCCTTGTAACTCAACCATTTTTTGAGCCCAATTCCCATTAGCTTCAACAAAAATAAGCTCTGGGACATCTGCACTTTTTAGGTATTCTTCACTCATTGCCGCAAGAGAAAACGAGGTCACATGAACATTTCGGCATTTTTTTAGTTCTTGACTCATATGCGAATGAAAGCCGTCAGTACTGTAGACTAACCAGACCTTTAGATTCGTTCTTAAACGCGTCATATCTTTATCGTTTTCATTCGGCGTTATTTTGATCGCTTCCCCCATACATTTATCTCCTTTTAAATAACCTCTTATGGGCATCTATTCCATATGTTAGTGCTAGTTTCAGTTTCAGGCCTCACCACTCCCAAACTTTCTGCTGGCAGTATTGTTTCAAACGCAGGGGCGGCTAAAAACCCACTATTTCCTAAAAAGCTTAGGTTACTGATTAGCTGAATGCCATAACCCGTAGCCCTAGCACGCACAAATTTAATATCACCAAAGTTCGCTTCAAAATCAGAAGCAATCTCTACCCCGCTCGCGTCTAAGTAAGCCACTTCTAAGTTCGCATTAGTAAACCCAACAAGAGGAATATCATCCACCACCATTCCCGCAATATTATCTCTATCTAAGACGTAACAGACCGTCGCTAACCTAGCAGCCTTCCTAGTCGCTTCACTGACCATTTGCAGCGAAAATATATAGACACCCAACGCTAAAATGAGAAACAGCAGTAGAAAAATTAATGATGAGACCAAAGTGAACTCAATAATGGCAAGCCCTTTGGTTTGTCTTTTAAGCCTTATCATCACAGCACCCTCATCACGGAAGTCACACTTAATGGAAGAGCAAAACTCTCGTTCGAAAAAGGAATAGACAAGAAGAGTGGAACATAATCATACGTCACACTGACTCGTACATAACTGTCTCCTGAAGGGGGGGTTACAGTCACATCCGATGTCGTCAGTGAAGATAATACAGCTGTTCCTACGCTGTTCTGACCATAGACCACGACATTCTGAATTTCAGACGTCGGTGCGATGGTTCCACCAATGGTTCCATACACTTCACTAACCGCATAACGAGCGCCATTTTGCACTGACTTCGATATCACATTGTAGTGAACAAGAATATTGCCAAGCTCTAGAACTAAGACTAGAAAAAACAGTAACACGGGAGTCGCAATGACCATCTCTACGGCAGAAAATCCCTGTTGAAATTGATTAGATTGCTTCATGATCAAGACTCCCCACTATCAGGGTCCTTATACAAAACAATCCTATAAGTCCCTTCTGTTGTAGAGGTCGTACTACCCGCCCCACCTGTCACACTGCAGGAGTGAATAAATTCACCAAATACGGCTGGAGTACCTGAATTATTTGTCGGCGCTTTTTGTAGCAAGAAGAAACAACCAATTTTGTTCACCGTAAATTCAGTCGCACCGCCACTTTTACCTGAACAATCCACCATAGGTATAGGTAATATACGACGCCAAGCAACACCATTAGCCGCACACCCAGAACCATTATTAGCTATGCATGTGTTAGTCGCTGATTCATATTGAGCATAGGTATAACTGCCGTCAAAATCGATATCTCCCGTACTAGCATCGATCGTAATCTCATTAGTAGGCTCAGTCGTTACATAATCAGTGGGGTAATCTGATGCCGATAATCCTCCACCATAATCACCAAATCGAGTATTTAAGCCATCACCGGTAGGACCAACCGTTCCTCCTGGTTTGGTGGTTATATCGTCACCTATTGCAACAGGATAACTATAGTCCCCCCCTAAACCTTCTTTCACCGTTTTACCACCAGATCCAAAATCAAGAAGGTGGTAATTACCGTTCCCCATTTCAGATAAGCTACTGTCGCCGACCTTTAACGCATGAACGGTGCCAACTTCATAACCAAAAACACTGGTTATTTCCTCACCAGTAACATCATGGTACCCATCTTCTGGTGAGACATCATTATCCGACGTGCCATCACCAATACACACACCAATTGGCACAACATTATTAACAACGACCTGACCAGAACTAGGGCCAGCAACCGCACTCGCCGAAACGGTTTTTTCTAGTCCAAACATTTGAATGAAAAACTCATCCATATCCAAGGAATCGACACGAACACGCACATAGACATCATCATCTGCACCGAACGTTGCTGTTCCTGTAAAATCCTTAGGATCATTTGAATAATCAATGTTTACAGAAGCCGTACTAAAATCAAATTCATGATTACCTGTGGCGGCTGCCATAGCATTTAATGCGGTGCCAACCTCTGCATCTACGGCATCTTTATCCTTACTATTGTCTAAAATAGTTGCGGCAGCTAGCGCAGCAGAATCGACTGCATTTTGTAACCGCGTTTTATTCACAACCATATGGTTTATATCGACAGCTAACGCTGAGACAGCTAAAAAAACCAACAAAGCGGCTGTAATCATGACTACGACTAAGCCTTGTTGCTTTTTGGGGCTTTGTGATACTCGATACAACATGTGAGTACCTCCAGATTTAGTTAAACTCTTCTAGGATCTGGCTACTACTGCTTCCGGACAGATCATTTTCACCTCTGCCAACATATCGGTCGTAACCAGCCTGCATCCGCTCCCCTGTACCGTCCGGTACTTCGAGTAGATTCTCTTGGGTCGCATTAGGGTTATATGTTTGTTCTGTTTTCACTAGTGCTACTGAATGTCCCAAACGGGCATCATTAGCACAGCCAACTAGCACCATCACGAGAAAGACCATCATTATTCTAATCATATCTATCTCCTTATAAATCATGACCAAATGAGCCTTCACTACCGCCGTCGGTTGGCGATACGGCCTGTGCTGATTGAGATTGCTCTGAAGTGGATTCAGACGGTTCAGCAATGTAAGCGCTTCGGCCTAACAAATAATATTCCAAGTCATTAGGGTCGACGAAAGCATCTGTTGGTAATGTCACTTTCGTGCGGTCGATTGGCTTGGCAAGCCTTGGAGTCACAAGAATAACCAGTTCGGTTTCGCCAGATACATACTCTTGGCTGTTGAAAAGCTGCCCTAAAATCGGCACATCACCAAAGCCTGGCATCTTGTTGCTGATATCTCTCACATTCTCACTCAGTAAACCTGCAATACCGATAGTCTGGCCATCTGCTAACTCAAGAGTTGAAGATGCACTACGACGCGTAATAGGTGGAATGAAGTAAGTCGCGTTGGTAGTACCAGGATCAATCGTTAGCGAGCTACTATTCGCAATTTCACTCACATCAACAGCCAAGTTCAGGTTGATTTTTTTATCACTAAGAACCGTTGGGATGAATTTCAGCCCTACACCATATTCTTTGTATTCAATGGTGATGCCGTCTTCATCAGGCACAGGGATTGGGAACTCACCGCCCGCTAAAAATTCAGCTTTTGAACCACTTAACGCGGTTAGATTCGGCTCAGCCAAAACTTTGGCTACACCATTCTGCTTTGCAACATCCAAAGCAAAGGTAAACAATGTATTGCTATCGATAAAAGAACCTAAAATCCCATAATCTGTTGAGGTGGGAATATCAAAAATCGGCGTTGCACCCAATACACCAGCAGGCACAGAAGACGCTCCCCATGAAAAATCAGAACCACTGGTTTGGAAGAAATGGAAGTTAGCATCGAATTTTCGAACTAAGCTTCTTTGCACTTCAGCGACAGTGACCTCTAGCATGACTTGCTGAGCACCACCAATCGACATTAAGTTGATGACCCCAGTCGCCGCAGCTTGCTCACTACCACTCTCTTTTGACTCATCTGCGGTTTGCCCGGAGGAGTAAGTTTCTGCAATTCTCATCGCGACATTCATCTGCTGTTGGTTGCTCACCTGACCGCTCAGCAACAAACGGTTTTGCGCACTATGTACTTCGATAGTTTCATCAGGAAGGAACTCATATAACTTCGCCTTTAAACTATTAAGATCATGAGTAACCTCAATATTGATAGACTCAATCAACTGTCCTCGAGCGTCCCAAGCCATTAGGTTGGTAGCACCTAATTTATTACCTATCAAAAATAACTCGTTAGATTTAAGCATCACAATATCAAGGACATCAGGGTCACCAAGTGACACCTTGCTAGCCTTACCCGATAAAACGACATGCGTTGATTTGTGATGAGGAACCGTGACGGTTTTCCCAGTTTGAAGAGCGGCAAAGCTCAATGTAGAAAAACAAACTAGGCTCAAAACACACGCTAATAATATTTTCATATCTCACCTCAATCCTTGACGCGCACACTAGATGTTTCTGTACCTTTGATAATGGTGACACTTGGTCTAGGCACATATCGACGAACCACTTTTTTCTCTACTTCATGTGGATTTCTCAAGGTCAGCTGAATACTACCTTTGCTTTTAGCCGTGAGAAGCTTCTCTGCCTCTTTTGGCGTCATCTCAAGTGTTACCGCACGGACGATAATCGGACTGTTTTCTTTCGTTTTAGCCGTTTGGTCGACGGCTAAAACCTTAATGTCTTTTAATACCGTTTGAGTCGCTGCAGAATTTTTTCCGTAAGAAACGGTATTGAGAATATCAACCTTATTACCCGGTAATAAGAAACCGGCCACACCAATAACATCATCAACTCGTATCGTTACCGCACGTTTATTTTCAGGGATAAGAGCAGCCAATGTTGACCCTTCTCCTGGTACAGTAAATCGTAACTTGTGAAGCACCTCTCCGGCATAGATAGTATTCGCAACAACCTTGCCAATCAGCTCCGCTTTATCTGAATAGTTATTTTCATTAATCCAATCAACTTCCATCAACTTGGTGGTTAAGAACTGATCCTCGATAATGGTTCCGGCTTCAATTTCTTGTGACGCCACAACAACGGGGTGGCGCTCGATCGTTTCAACTTCAACGGTTGGCTGAACTTGATCATCCATCCACTGCTTAGCAAAAAATACAGCCGCTAAGCCGAATACTACGGACAGTAAAAACAGTAGGAAAACTTGACTCTTATTCATTATTCTCTTCCTCGTGTCCATCAGAGGTAAAATAGACTTCCCATGCCATGGAAAGAATATCAAATGTGATAACAGGTGGGAGTTGCTCAAACGAAAGAATGTCTTTACTTATACCAACGAGATCTTTAGGTAAACAAGGGAAAAGTGGCACCTTGAGAAGCGTGTGCATTTGAGACAAACGCTCAAAAAAACCATCTTGAAGCTCCATCTCTTTTTCAGCGACGACGCTCATCCATAAAGCTTCATAATCTCGCTGATTCAGCGGCTTGAATTCAATTTTGTAACCTAAACGACGTAAAAATGCAGGATCGCTTATTTTCTTGGGATTTAAGTTGGTAGAAAAGGCAAGCGTTAGAACAAACGGCATCGTGATTTGCTGTCCGTTAGGTAGCGATAAATAATCAAAGGAATATTCCATCGGTACAATCCAACGATTAAGCAAAGCATCGACTGGCATTGGCTGACGACCAAGATCATCAATGATAAAAATCCCATTGTTTGCCATCATTTGAACCGGTGCTAACCAGACTCGACTGTTCTCAGAATGATTGACTTCAAGCATATCCATGGTGAGCTCTCCGCCCACCTGAATATTTGGCCTTTCACAATTAAGCCAACGCTTGTCGTATTGATCTTTGAGGGAGATACTTTGATCACTGCCGTTGTTATCCAACGGTTTATGATGTTGTGCGGAAAACACCTTAATGATGTTACCTAATGCATAAACAGCATAAGGAATGAAAACAGACGTATGCAGCGCATTGACAATACGTGAAGCTACAAATGTTTTACCCGTCCCCGCATGCCCATACAGTAATAAGGCACGCCCCGAATTAATTGCTGGCCCCAATACCGAAATCATTCTATCGACACCATATACATCATTCAGTGCTGCTTCGACATGTGGCCGAGTCACTAACTCTACTCTTAGATCTTGCTGCTTTACCACATCACTATATTGAGTAAGTGAAACAGGTGCGGGGCCTAAATAAGCATCACGTTTAAAGGCAAGATCAGCATCTTCAAGTCCTTTCTCAGAAAGGGAATAGCGGACGTGGCTATGAGATGTCGATGAGAGAGAAAGGTTAGAGGTTGGTTGAAAAACTTCAATCAATGACTTTGTTCTCAACACAGCCAACGCACTTTCAACAATATGTGTCACAACACACAAATAGTTAGAAAGCTCTAAAACATCCGACTTGGGATAGGCTGATAGGTGCTTCAGAACAAGGTTTTCAATAACGACTTCAGGAACACCCAACATATCAATAGATGTAGGTACGGCTGGAGCTGAAATTTGAGGCTTCAAAGTTGTTGGAGCAGTACGCCCTATAATATCCATATATTATTCCTCTCCATAAGAACTATCCAACAACATTTTTAAGTAAAATAACTATACATAGCCAATCCTATAGCAACAGAAGGTGCAAAAGGCATCGTTACTTTATTTGAATACCTAGCATGCAAACTCGCACTTTCATCTAATACTGGTGCGACTCCACCAAGCACAAATAACTTGTTTTCAAAATAGCCTTTGATACTAAGACTGTTCGAGTTGGAAAAGTTATATAGCAGGTAGAAAGTTCCAATCACTCCAGAAGAAAGTAAGATAAAGTACGACGCATCAAGTAATTGTCCCCACCCGAGATACATCCCTACAATACCTAATAGCTTCACATCTCCTGCAGACATAGCTCTTAAAAAATATAAGAGTAATCCAAAACAAAAAAACGCCACGAATCCAACGAAGGACATTAAAAAAAATTCAAAGGTATAATTACGGTTAAACATTGATAAAAAATACACAAAAAAAAACATAATCAATATTTTGTTTGGTATGCGATGTTTCTCAACATCGCATACCGAGACTGCAATTAATAACACCCAAAAAGCAGAAGGTTCATTAATCATATATTCAACTCATATACTAGATGTAACGCTCTGGAGTTTACTGATTAAAGCTGTTCCCATCCCAGAAAACACTAATACAATGAAAAGAACAAGCGAGGCTGCACCTATCACATACTCAATCGTTGTCAACCCTGCTTGCTGTGTCATGCTTGTACTATTCATACCTAAGCCATCCTTCACAGTTACGCGAAGCCACTAGGCACCATTACCAATATTTCCAATAATAGTATTCAGTTTGGTTGAAAGTTGTGTGCCTAAACCTGTAAATACGGTTGTTATAGCGAGAACCAACAATGCAGCACCGATTACATATTCGACAACTGTCAACCCTTCTTCATCTTTCATGAATTCTTTGCAATTATTCAAAAACTTACCCATGACAACCTCTCCTTGATTTTCATAACAGGCTTCGTTTACCTGTAAAGTAAATCTAGAGGTGAGTCACACATTCGGTTAGGATTTTTTTGCCATTTACTTGCACTTTTTTGTTGTACTTCTAATCTCTGTAATAACTCCCTTATTTCTAAATTTTCACATCTGGCCCTTTATATATGATACAGGTTTAGTATAAATGAAATTAATAACACCACTGCTATCAGATATAGATAGCGAGTTTAATTCAATTATTATAAATAAAATTAGTCGCTACTTCCCTGTGGAAAATTTTCAACAAGATATATCAGTTATCAGTAACTTAGATGTAAGAATTGTATTTTTCATTTTAAATAGAGAAAGTGAAATTCAATTACTTACCATGGCATTATCTATTTGTAAAAACCTAAACAAGCGGATAGTTTTAATTTCTCCATTTGAGATACCTAATATCATTCGAAATCATAAGAATATATTTTTCATTATAGAAACGAGTAACAATCATCTGACCAGTGCCTTCGAAGAATTAAAGAGTAAAACACAGCATATCTTTGATCCTCACTTCGATCTTGACCGAAAAACGAATAACAACAACCAACTGTCAGCAAAACTGTTCACGTCTGAAGTCGTAAACTTTGTAATGGATAATATTAACAAGGAGATAAGAGAAACGGAGATTGCAGAGAAATGTCACTGTTCCACCACCTACTTTTCTAAGAAGTTTCATCTACACTTTGGGGTAAGCTTTCGTGACTTCGTGTGTGATAAACGAATCTTATTAGCCAAGAAGCTAATCGAAGCCGATACCGAATCAAAAATAGCGGTTATCTCTTATCAATGTGGATACAAGGATGTGTCATATTTCTCAAGAATCTTCAAGAAAAGAACTGGCGTAACGCCTGCAAGTTACAGACGAGCCTGCACGGATAACATAAAACGCTAATTTTACTCCAAAAAAGAAAAAATCATGGTACATTTAACATGATTTTAACAAAAATAACTTAGCGAAAAACATGGAGTTAGACAATGATTCAGCCTAACGAGTTTAGCCAAGAACAAGCAACAGCTCTCCCTACACCTAATGATATGATTCTTAAATGGGCAGAAGAACGTCCAAATGAGGTCTATTTAAAACAGATTATTAACCGCCAATTTGTCGAATTTACTTATAAAGAAGTAGCCGACAAAGCACTGAAACTGGCATCAGCATTAGAAGGACTCGGCGCCCAACCTGGCGATCGAGTCGCTCTCGTATCGAAAAACTGTGCAGAATGGTTCATCTGCGATCTTGCCATGATGTTAGGAGATTTTGTCAGCGTCCCAATCTTTCCTACAGCGGGTGCAGATACCATTCAATACTGTATTGAACACAGTGAAAGTAAAATTGTGATTGCGGGTAAGCTTGACGATCCTAAAGCCACTCAAAAAGTACTTGATGACAATCCGAGCTTAGTGAGTATTTCACTGCCATACGACAGTGCAGCGAAGTGCCAACACACTTTCGAACAGCTCATTGATACACATGAACCATCAACCAAACGCCCACAGCATCACGACGATAAGCTTATGTCACTTGTTTATACATCGGGTACATCAGGGTTACCAAAAGGCGCAATGCTCACGTACGGTGCGTTTACTTGGTCTGTTCAAAGGTTGATTGACCATATTGGGATCCAACCTGGCGATCGCCTGTTTTCTTACCTACCGCTTGCTCATATTACAGAACGCGTTTACATCTTTGGTTCTTCAGTTATGGGGGGCGTGGTTACGGCTTTCCCTGAATCTTTAGACACCTTTATTGATGATGTGAAAATGCATCGCCCTACATTGTTTATCTCAGTTCCTCGCTTATGGACTCTATTCCAACAACGAATCCAAGATAAACTTCCACAGAAAAAACTGAACTTCTTACTTAAAATTCCGTTCGTGAATAACCTAATTAAGAAGAAACTGGCTGATGGTCTGGGGTTAGACCAAGCTCGCGTTCTTGGCTGTGGCTCAGCTCCAGTATCACCAGCTCTACTTGCATGGTATGAGAGTGTTGGCCTACACATTACCGAAGCTTGGGGAATGACTGAGTCTTTCGCCTACAGCACGATTAACCACCCGTTTAGAGCAGACAAAATTGGCACTGTAGGTAATGCTGGTCCGGGCATCGAACTCAAAATTGCAGAAGACGAAGAGATTTTAGTTCGAAGCAAAGGCATGTTCTCTGGTTATTACAAAAATGACATTGCAACTCAAGAATCTTTTAACTCAGAAGGTTGGCTTCATACGGGTGATATTGGTGATGTTGACAGCGAAGGCTATTTAACGATTCGTGGGCGTAAGAAAGATACCTTTAAAACCGCGAAAGGCAAGTTTGTCGCTCCTGTACCCATCGAAAATAAACTGTTTGAGTACAGTCGTGTAGAAATGATGTGTTTGATAGGCTTAGGCTTGCCTGGCCCTATCCTGCTCGTGGTACCGCATGACTTCCCTAATTTTGATCGGGCTCGTTACGAAAGAACAAGCAAACGCGTCATTGAAAAAATGAACGAACAGTTAGCTTCGCATGAGAAGATCAAAGGCGTACTGATGATTAAGGAACCATGGAGCATCGATAATGGTGTTCTTACTCCAACTCTCAAGATAAAGCGACATATCCTTGAGCAGAAATACCATGAAGTCGGTCATAACTGGCCGAAAGATAAATTGGTAGTTTGGGAAGAGTAATCAAAATCGAGAAGGAGCCAGTACGGCTCCTTTTTTGTAAGCTCAACTTATAGGTATTTAGTGTAATCAGCCGCATCATTGCTCCCATTGTCCAGACCGATGTCCTCCCTCATTCGGCTGCTAAGCGATTCCGAACTAACAACTTGTCTCGATTTAGCCGTCTTACTCATCTTGGTTTTATCATTAACTTTAAGCATCTGATTAACAAATCTGCCGACCCAACAGGTTATTGTTTTCATTTTATCTCTCTTGTATTCCTTGTTTATTTGTCGCTATTATGGAAATAACCTGTTCGATAAGCGAACAACCATTGTTAACAAGGACTATAAGCTGAGATTATGGATAATAGACTGCGCCACCTTTCTGGTCTCCGTTATTTTGAAGTTGCAGCACGCTTAAATAGCTACAGTAAAGCTGCTGAAGAACTGTGTGTTAGCCAAGCAGCCGTCAGCCAAAAGATCCGCCAGCTAGAAGAACAGCTTGGATGTAAGCTTTTTATTCGTAAGGGACGCGTAATGGCCTTAACACAAGAAGGACGTACCCTTTTTAAGCATGTCTCGGACGGGTTCGAAGAGGTAATCGTAGGATTAAATAAGATCCAATCAGAGCCCCTTCAAGGCGTTCTTGTTGTTAGCAGCCCTCCTTCATTTGCTTCCCGCTGGCTGCTGCCGAGGCTTTGGAAATTCTCAGTCAAACACCCTGAGATTCCAATCAAGATCCTTACAGGCTGCGACACACCAAACTTAAAGCATGGAGAAATTGACGTCGCTATTCGACAAGGTGAAGATCTATGTGTTGAGGAAGGCTTGAGTCTTGAGATGCTAATCAACGAACCCATCTATCCTTTTTGTTCACCTGAACTGGCCAACTCTTTAAAGTTCACGTCACCAGAACAATTACTCAAATGTTGGTTAATTCAATTTAATAGCGGATGCTTCCCTTGGGAAGAGTGGTTCAAACAAGCCAACATATCCACTCAAGGCAAAGCGATGCAGTGGATGAAAGTAGGTACCTTTGATATGGGGTTAACGACTGTCATGGCTGGACATGGGGTCTGCCTTGCTACGGATAGCTTGGCTGGTGATTTTATCGAACGCGGTCTACTCGTTAAGCCATTCAATATTGGGATGACGCCCGGTGTTCAGGTCAACCTATGCTTTGATCCTAGCTCTCCAAGAAAAGAGCGAGTGACAGCGTTTACTCATTGGTTACATGAAGAAGTAAACGAGGTATTGGAGAACTAGCTCTGCCTATCAGCTCCTGAAATAAACAGTTCCCCAATAACTAAATACAGAATAGCAATGTAACTCTTCCATACCGACAAAGCTATGTTGAGTAAAAACTGCATTGAGTAAAAGCTACGTTGCCTTGAATCACTCCCAAAATGACTTCTTCAGTTCTTTCTCGACTTGTTCCGACGTAATCCCGATATCTCTAAGTAAATAATCGGGTAGCTCAGACAGCTGCTTTCTAGTTCTACGATTTTGAAAGTACAGGCCTAATTTAGAATAGAATTTCTTAATTGATAATGATGAAAAAAATGAATGGTTGGTGTTTGCTGTTGCTGTGATCGTATTCATAGCCTTTCTCCTGTTGATCTTTTGTTTTGTTATGGTCAATAATTAATCAACAGAGCAACATCGACAAACGATAGATACTGGCATTCAGTTAAGGAAAACTAATGTGAGAGAACGAGCCCCACCATTCCAAGGGATCTACTATTTTTACACGGCGGCTGAAACTGGCAGTTTTAAGCTCGCTGCACAAAAGCTATTTGTCACGGCAGCTGCCGTCAGCCAACAAATTCGCCAACTTGAAGAGTCGTTAGGTGCAGACTTGTTTATTCGCCAACACCGGAAAATAGTATTAACCCATGAAGGCGAAGTACTGTACCTGCAAGCGAAGAAAGGCTTTGCCCATATTCAAGATGGGGTAAGACGCATCAACCAAGATCCTAATCCCACTCAGCTATCGATCTCTACCGTACCTTCCTTTGCTCAGCATTGGCTCGTACCGAGAATTGGCAACTTTCGCGATCGCCACCCTGATCTATCTATGTTAATTGAGCCGACCAATAAGCTAGTCACATTTGAAGATTCTAATGTCGATATCTGTGTTCGATATGGTCATGGAAATTACCCTAACATCGAATCACGCTGGTTGATGGACGAGGTCATTTACCCGGTTTGTCACCCTATCTATCAAGAGAAACACGGTATCTATGACATCGACGATCTGCATAAAGCGGAACTGATTGAAGACCGTTGGCCTGATATGGATTGGAATCTCTGGTTACAAGTCGCAGGAGTAAAAGCTGGCCGCACATCATTGCAATTTGATGGCTCTCATTTTGTGTTAGAAGGTGCACTATCCGTTCAAGGTGTCGCGCTTGTTAAGCACAGCTTGGTATACCGCTATTTACAAGAAAAGAAATTGGTGCGGATCGGAAACATAGCGCTGAAGCCTAAATACAATTATTTTTTGTGTGCGCCTCCAGGTTACTTTCATCGAGAAAAGATAAAACGCTTCGAAGAATGGATGCAGGCTCAAGTTAAATTGTTTGGTGACACTGGTAGAGAAGAGCTGTCGATTATCCACACCGATTACGAACTTAAATGGTCTGATAATTCATAAAGCGAAACTGGTATACTGAGCTCAAATAAATGGCGAGAACATCTCATGACACAAGACAATAATCCACTTCACGGTATCACTCTACAGAAGCTACTGACTGAATTGGTTGAACATTACGGTTGGGAAGAGTTGAGTTACATGGTGAACATCAACTGCTTTAAAAAAGACCCGAGCATTAAATCGAGCTTAAAATTTTTGCGTAAAACAGATTGGGCTCGTACCAAGGTAGAGCAGATTTACATCGACTTAAAGCGTTAATCTCTCCCTACTTTATCTGTCCCGTGTTGATTAAATACGGGACAACCCCTGTGTCTACTTTTTAGGGGCCATATCAATATCACATCTCGCATCTCGCATCTCTCGCATCTCTCGCATCTCTCGCATCTCTCGCATCTCTCGCATCTCTCGCATCTCTCGCATCTCGCAGTATGTTACAAGCAATAAAAAGGTTCATCGCGG